>JBLHJX010000004.1:0-65627 GCA_047619225.1 Candidatus Latescibacterota bacterium | reverse complement strand
CAAACCTGACGCCACTTGGTCGCTCTATCTTGATGGTGAACACAAAGGCCAAAAAGGTCCAATCGCCCAGCAAGTTACCTGGAATATGGACGATCAAGTTATGCGGTTTAATCACCACAAATTTCCAGGAAAAATCGACGAAATTGCTGTTTTTTCCAAAGCTTTGACGGCTGACGAGATCAAATACCTTACCAACCCCAAAAAACCACTTAACAAACTCTTTTACAAAAAAGGGGAACGTCGGTAGATCCAACGAGCACAACACTCGAAGATCTTGGGTTCGTTAATCGTTTGTCACTTTCAATATATTGCTAAAAAACCATCGCCTCTTGAGTAGGTTATGAAATCGTGCCCCTTTTGCGCTGAAGAAATCCAAGACACGGCCCTCAAATGTCGATACTGTGGGGAATTTCTTGAACAAGTTATGCCCCAACAGTTCGAATATGAACCCTCCCCAGAAGAACACCGGAAATGGGCTGAGATCCGTCGCCTCCAGCGCATTGTCAGGGGCGAACCGACCAAAGCCGATAACCTGCGAAAGACAAAAGGGTTGTTATCGTTGGTCATTATCTTGGCCATTTTATTTTATACCTATACTTGGAAAAAAAATTACAGCACCCCAGCCCAAACCGCGCGATTGGAAACCAACGTCTCATTTGTAGAACTCAACGCGCTATTTGGTCCCGCAACTCCTTTACCTGAAAATTTGCAAACAGAAATTTTCACCAAATACCAGGGCAAACGTGTTACGTGGAAAGGCAAGCTAACCTATATAAATAAAGGTGAAGGAGACGAACTTTTCATTACCCTACAACAGCCATCCCCTATACCCGCAGCGGGCGTGCAGGTCCGGTTTCGAAATGTTAACCGTGACCAAATCTCGGATATTCGCACAGGTCAAATTGTGGTATATAGCGGCAAGCTAGTCGGGTATGATTCCAAAGCCCAATTCTTTTCCCTACGCGATGGTAGCCTTATCTCTGCTGAAGAATAGGGTTTCTATTTTGTAGCTAACACACAGCAAGATCAAGTATTTGCCACAAAAATGCTGTTGACAATGCCATTACAGTGTTGTATCTTTTGGCATTCGCTAGGTAAACAAAATAAAAACAACAACCAATGCGACCTTTTAGGACGCCCAATCAGAAGGAGCAGAGGATGCGATCAGCCCTGAACTTTTGCCTTATTCTAGGATTAACTCTTGTTGTTGCAGGTTGTGCCAAGCCCCCAACACAAGAACTAGACGCTGCCAAATCAGCCTTGGAAGCTGCCAAAGCAGCAGAAGCTGAGATTTATGCCCCCGACACGTATCGTTCAGCAACAAATGCAATGAACGATGCCAATGCCAAAGTCGAGCAAAAGGACTATGAGGGAGCAAAGACATCAGCAGTTCAAGCCAAAGAATTTGCAGATCGTGCAAAATCTGAAGCAGATACAAACAAACGACAAACACGCGACGAAGCTCAAGCCATTATCAATCGGGTCGCTTCAGGTCTTTCTGATGCACAGACCTCATTGGCCACGGCACCTCGAGGTAAAGGTGCCGATGAAGATTTAGATCAGCTCAACGCAGATTTGGGCCAAGCTGAAGCCAACCTCAGTACTGCCCGCAGCAGCTTGAATGGTGGCAAGTACAAAGATGCATTGGCTCAAGCTGGCAGTGCTGAAAGCAAAATGTCTCAAATCCCGGCCTCCGTGCAAACAGCCAATCAAAAAATCGAGGCCTGGAAAGAGCAGAACAAACCTTGGTTTAACCGCCTCTAAGCATTTCAGGAACATTTATAAAACAACAGAAAACCGAGAAGACACACTCTTCTCGGTTTTCCAATTTTAGGCCATTCACAATGATAGTAATATATCTGTTCTTACTTTTTTGCGGGCAGCAACACATTGCCGCAGGCAACACACCGCAAGCACAGATAGAAACAGATATTGCTCAACTTGAAAAAGCACTTACTCAGCACAGCGAACAAAACGCCTATGTTGTTATCGACACGCAGCACAATCGATTGCAAATATGGCAAAACGGACGGATCGTTCACCAGGCTACTTGCGCCACAGGCAGTAGTAAAGTGCTTCTGCACCCAAAAAAACAAGACCTATGGCAATTTACCACCCCTGTCGGGTTGTGGCGTGTAAAGCGCAAAGTGACCGACCCAATTTGGGCAAAACCGATATGGGCATTTGTTGAAAACGACGATACAATCCCAATACTTCCATGGGAGTTTCGAAGACTCGACCCAACCACATTGGGAGCTTACGCACTTGAGTTGGGTGATGGGTATGAAATTCATGGGACGCTCTACCCAACACTTTTGGGCAGAAACATTACACATGGCTGCATTCGGCTAAATGACGAAGACCTTGCCCGCACCTATCAACTCATTGACACCGGCAACCGAGTTTACATCTATTGAGTGACACATGGCATTCAAGCTTATTTGCTTCTTATTTCTCCTCCTCAGCCCAATTCATGCAGAAACCAACCTTTTACAAAATAAAAAAGAAGCACTCCAACTTGAATTGAACCTTGTACAACAAGCACCAGCAACCTATTACCTTATCATCGATTTTACCGCCAAAGAAGTGCATCTCAAAGCCGATGCCAATTTACTGCGCACCTGCACAATACTCGGGTCCTTTGGCATAAAACACACGCAAACACAGGAACTCATC
Source organism: Candidatus Latescibacterota bacterium (assembly GCA_047619225.1). Taxonomy (GTDB): domain Bacteria; phylum Latescibacterota; class UBA2968; order UBA2968; family UBA2968; genus JABIFK01. The sequence goes on along the minus strand of JBLHJX010000004.1, from coordinate 62,951 downwards.
TTAAACAAACTTATTACGCCCCAAACCTCCGAACCAAGCGTAATATCTCGCAGACGCCCTTTGCCACTAGACTTTTCTGGAAGACTCACCACCGGCCCTAAGCACCGTTCTCGGTTATATTTTGCGCCCACGTTCTTAGTTCAATCCACTGACTTACCTACCTCCAACCATATTCCTGGAATACGATTGAGCAATCCAGACATAAAAGCGCTTGCGTCGGCACTCGTACCGTCAAGTAAAGCCATTCTAATCCCTCAGATGGTGCCCTATGGCGAGATCCATTAGGTGAAATATCTTGTTTTCATTGCAATCTGCCTGACACCCATTTGTTCTGTTGTTTGGGCACAGAATACGCAGTATGCTGGCGATCCCTTACAATTGGGGGCAGGCGCACGTGCCCTGGGAATAGGCGGTTCATTTGTTGCCATCAGCGATGATGCTACGGCATTTTATTGGAACCCTGCTGGATTTGGAACGCATAAAAAACGAGAACTTCACGTACAACACACAGAACAATTTGGAGGCAGTGTTAGTCATGATGTCATTGCCGTCGGTTTGCCAGTGCGCAATGGGGGCCTTGGCCTTGGCCTTATACGGTTAGGTGTCGATAATATCTCTCTGACAGAACTTGAAAACCCAAACCGTCTGTTAGGCCCAGACAACCGCCCGATCATATCCCAAACAATAGGCACAATCGACAATGCACTGTATATGGCCTACGCACACCGAGTTCGACCCTTACTCACACTTGGCACCACGATCAAATTCATTCACAGAAATCTTAATATTGGAACAGGCTCTGGTTTTGGAATAGATATAGGGCTTCTATATCAACCGTGGCCCCTTCTAAAATTCGGGCTTATTGTTCGGGACATAACGCAAACGAAAATCCACTTCGACGCGGGAAATTCAGACGCCATCTCACCCAGTTTGCTTATGGGAACAAGCTATGTACACACTTTCTCAGAAACAAATCGTCTACTGGGTAGCCTCAGCGTTCATCTTGGAAATGATACCTCTGGCATTGAAAACAGCCAAAAGTTGGACATGGGCTTAGAATACCAATTCAAACAACGCCTCATGCTACGCCTTGGACGCCAAGGCAGCCGCATCACTGCTGGTGCAGGAATTAAAGTGACTCGAGCTGCCATAGATTTGGCCTTTCTCGAAAACAATCAACTTGATAACACATACCGTGTCTCTACCTCAATCTACTTCTAAAGTCAGTGACCATGCCAAATCTAAGCTTTAAATCTGGACACATCGCTATAGCGGGTCGGCCAAACGTTGGAAAATCGACACTGTTCAACGCTTTACTCGGTGAACGATTGTCAATCATTTCACCCAAACCGCAAACAACCCGGAATAACATACTGGGCATCCTAACCGATGAACATGCACAAATGCTCTTCTTAGATACTCCTGGATTCTTAGAGGAACAATATCGACTGCATGCGTTTATGAGCAAACAAATCCGACAAGCTCTTGAAGGTGCCGATGTGCTCTTAGGGCTTGTAGATGCCTCTCAATTTGAACTCACTTTTGACCAGGAAGTCCAGGAAGCCTTCACAACTTTTGACAAACCTCGCATCATCGCCCTTAACAAAATGGATCTGTGTACAAAAGAACAGTTACATACATTCCACCAGCGTATTCTAGAATCCATAGAGGTACACCAAATCATCCATGTATCGGCCACAACAAAAACAAACCTTCCAGAATTGCACAATGCGCTCGTCAATGCTTTGCCGAATGGCCCTCAATTTTATCCAACAGATATGTTGACAGAGCAACCTGAACGTTTTTTTGTTGCCGAATATATCCGCGAAGAAGTCTTCCATCATTTACACCAAGAACTACCCTATTCAATTGCGGTTGTTGTCGAAGTGTTCCACGAAGATCGCCCCAAAGTTTACATTCAGGCCAACATCATCGTCGAACGCAATTCACAAAAGGGCATCGTTATTGGCAAAGGTGGTCGCACGCTAAAAACAATTGGTCTGAACGCCCGCAAAAAAATTGAAGTGTTCTTAAATCGATCAGTCTTCTTAGACCTGCATGTAAAAGTGTATGAAAACTGGCGCAAAAAAGATGGTGCGCTGCGCGACTTTGGATATGACATCTAAAGAGCATATCAACTCATAACACACAGAAACCACTTGAGGATTTCTGTGTGTTAAAAAAAAAATTTACCACTTTAAAATTGGCCACCTATTTATTAATGAAAACCGCTCTCAAAGCCGCTTTTAGCCTCATCTTAACAGGTGTATTTTTGTGGATAACATTCCATGATATAGACTGGCAATCTCTGATCCAAACATTCCAAAACACAGCTCCAGCCGGTATTATTGGCGGGGCGGCCCTTACCATCATATCGTGCTTACCGCGTGCCTGGCGATGGCGAATTTTACTGACCTCTGTTTCAAAAAAAATTCGGATTTCGTCCGCTTTCAAAGCCGTGCTTATTGCATATGCGGGTAACAATATCTTTCCTCGCGCCGGAGAATTCGCCCGAGTGGTCGCTCTCACGCGCATGCACCCAATGCCCGTCGGCTCAGTAGTCGCATCGGTCATTGTAGAACGCTTACTCGACATGCTCACCTTACTCATATTTTTTGCGGTCGTTCTGGTCTATACCCGTGATAAAATAGCCCACGCATTCCCGGGCCTTGAAAGTATTGGGATATTGACATTGATAGGACTGCTCGTTGCATTCACCATGCTTATCGTGCTTTCAATTTATGGTGACCATGGCATCAAAAAACTCGAACAACTAACAAGCCGGATATCTCCTACCGCTGCACCAAAAGTATCAAAACTGTTACACGCTTTTTTACAGGGTATGGCGGGTGTAAAATCCCTTGAAGGGTATGTGGGTATCTTTGTATCAACTCTACTCACCAACCTGTGTTACGTTCTGTCCATTTATTTGCCGTTTTATAGCTTTGGTTTCATCGAGCAATATAATCTCACGTTGTTCGACGCCTTGGTGGTTATGGTATTGGCAAGTGTTGGTGTTGTTATTCCGACACCTGGTGGCACAGGCACCTACCATTTCTTTTGCTCCAAAACGCTGTATCTATTTTATGGCATTCCAGAGATCCAAGCCCTGGCATTTGCCACGGTTGTGCACGGCGCCGCATTTGTGTCCTTTTTTATTTTTGGAGGTCCTGCTTTGTTCCGTCTGTTATGGACACAAAAAAAAGAAGCGCAGATATAAACCCACGCTTCCATCTTTATTCCTTTTTTTAAAAATCAACCGTGAGCCGAAAGCCGCTGGGAAATGGCCATTTCTTCTTCAGCCTCAGGAATCATTCCTTTTTGTTGATATAACCGCGACAAGCTTGTGTGTGCCAACGCTTCTTCCGGCGCCAACACAATCGCTTGCTTGACCTGTCCAATGGCTTCATCGACGTTGCCCTTCCGATCCAACGCCTGTGCCCACCCCAAATTTGCCATAAAAAAAGAGGCGTCTACATCCAAAGCCTGTTGAAAATTGGCAATTGCGCCATCCAAGTCTCCCGAACCAAGTTTCCCCAAACCCGCCATATAGCCTTCTTTTGCTGTCATCATCACCCCTTCTGTCAAAGTCCGAAACTCAAATTCGATCTATCCAATAATAATACAAAAAGCCGCAACCATCAACCCAGCGCACTCAACCTCAAAAACACGACCAACCAAATGAGCAACAGAACCAAGCTTAGGCCAATCATCACACGACACCAAACACAGGCCTCAACAACCTCTTCCCTTTCCGAAAATTCTCTGCAGTAACGACACTTTATCGCTTCCTGCCGAATTTTTTCCCCACAGTATGGACACCGCCTGAATTTCTTCAACATTCTCTTCGCCATTTCTAAAAAGAAACAGGAGAGGTTCCGTTTGGAACCCCTCCTGTCATTCAATTGCGTCACAAATTTCGGTTTAGAACATTCCGGTAAAATCAATTGAGAAATACTGCTTGGGTGCAAAGGTCTGAGCAAAGTCCGTTGGCCAAGCAAGATCATAACGAAATAAGAAATATCCCATATTTGCTCGAACCCCAAAACCGTAACCGGCTTGAAGGTCTCGCAACTCAAACCCACCATCTCGACTTTCCCAAAGCGTGACGGTATCGCGGTCGAAAGCCCCACCCACATCTAAGAACAACTCGCCCTGGATATTCTGAAAGAAGAAAGGCAAAGGCCACCCCATGGCCAGTTGATGGATAAGAGGGAACCGAAAAGCCACATTGACCAACCCATATGAATCACCTGCCATTTCAAGCAAATCTGCACCGCGCAAAGGGTAAATATATTTGGAAGAGAAGATGCGATTTTGATCTACACTTGCAATGGTTGAAAACGTTGGGTTTATGGGATTGTTCACCCCCCCCAAGAAAAACACAGTGCTATTTTGACCATAACTTGTGCCACCCGACAAACGAATCCCAAACGTATATTGGTCAGACATACGTACATATTTTCGGTAGTCCATGCTCATGGTCACAAACTCCATACCCAAAGCTGTTCCTTCTAAATTAAAGCGGTAGCGCTTACCATCAACCGGGCCAAAAAGGCTATAAAGCGCACCGTCACCCACCAACGCAGCCTCTGCAATCACCGAACGTCGCCGATCGAGAAGCACCCCATTTAGACCATTTCCAAGTCCTTGGAACCCGCCATTCACAGTATTGCCCGACGACGTGGTTTCAAGCCGCTCACGATCAATAGACACAGCACGCACATTTAACTCCAACCGGGAAAACCGGTTGAAAGGCCGCTCAAGACCTCCTGCAAGACCATAATACCGGTCTGCATGTAAGATATTGTTATTAAAAAAGAAGATGCGTGTGTGGAACAACTGGCTAAAGTAATTGTTGCGGCGTTTCAAAAACGCATAGCTCAAGAAAAAGTCGCTGTCTTTCAAGGAAAATCCCAAACTTGTTAACAGCGTTGCGCGATGATCGCCCATCACATCACTGACAGACAAGGTGATAAAACTACTCACCCCATAAAACGTGTCAAAACCAGCTTGTGCGCCAAACAACTCGGGTTTGAATATGAGTTTGTATTTTTTAACCTGAAATTCCTTTTCACCCCAGTCTCGAAATCCGTCATCATCTGCACCAGCCTCTTCTGGTCCCCCCTCAACAGGGTAAGAAGTTGCAACAGAGATACTGTCGGTGGTAGCTGCCTGGGTGTCTGCTTCTGCAGCAGCCAACTCAGCTTGGTCAGAAATCCAAACCGCAACGTCATTTTCTGTAGTTGAATCTGTCACGGTCACTTCAATTTCAGAATCTTTCTCAGAACTACTTTTTTCTCCATATTTTTCGCGCTGGCGTTCCACGAAAGTTTTGGTATCAACACCGTCCAACCGCTTTACAAACAGCGTACGGGGCAAATCTGCCATTTCTTTGCGTTTGTCCAAAGGGTCTTTTAGCACAAAGACATCTAATGCACCTTTGTGAAAAGCATTAAATACAATCTTACGCCCATCTGTAGACCAATCGAGATATTGCGCACCCGACAACAAATTTGTAATGGGATAAATGCCAGCACTGTCAAGATTGGCGATGTAAATATTACCCATGCCAGTGCGGTCAGAAACAAAGGCCAATTGTTTGCTATCAGGCCCCCACACGGGATATCCCTCTTCGGCTTCACCATCTTCTACAATGCGTCGCAGAAAAGACCCATCGGCTTTCATTACAAAAATATCATATTGCCCAAAAGGAAAATCTTTTCCGGCCGTAAATATTAAACTGGTGTCTGGACGATCTGAACTCATGGCGATCCACTCACCATCGGGAGACCAATCTAAATGACGCTCATCATAAGGGTCATTGGTGATGCGTGTCAAAGATTCGTCTTGGATATCAACCACATAAATATCTGACCATCCATCTTTAATCCCAGCAACTGCGATCTTTTGACCATCAGGTGACCAAGTAGGTTCAAAAAGACCATCTAATTCAAATTTGAACCGTTTGCGCACTTTCTTCTTCTTAACATCAAGGATGTAAAGCGTGTTCTTGTTATTCGATTTTGCAGCAAAAGCAATGCTCTTACCATCGGGCGACCAAGTTAAACCAGGCCGTAATACAAACATGGACTCAAAGCGAGAAGACTTTTGTCCTTCAACCAAACGCCCCAAATCTTTACCGTCAATAGCAGACATCAAATAAATGTCAAACGTGCCATTGCGATCCGTCAGATAGGCAACCTTATCACCTTGTGGGGATAAAGCTGCGGCTAAATTGTAGCCTGAACGCCCTTCCTCTCGATCTGTCAAGTTTTTGGCGACCTCAGTGGGGGTGCTGTGGAGATTGATCTCATTCCAATATTGTCGCTTCATCCACAGCTGATATTTTTCATTCAATTCCTTCATACCAAATCCCAAAGAAGCTTTTAGGGCTTTATCGGGTGTTTTGGCTGTGCGAAATGCAGAGATAAATTCGGCAACTTTGTCTTTACCATATTCTTGCTCGATCATATAAAAAACAGAAGCGCCACCTGGATAGGCAAAATAACTGTAAGACATAATCTCGATAGGAGGAACGTATCCAGTAATGGTTGCATCGCGCATAAAATTGTCGTGTTCTTTATGCCACCCATAACGCGAGACATATTCTGCAATGCCTTCAGCAATCCACAAAGGAGGCAATGTCGCTGTTTGGGATACCAAAGACCCTAGCCACCCCCCCCCAGTCCACAATTCTATGGTGACCGCATGAACAAGCTCATGATGAATCACATGGCGCAAATCATCATACGAACCCGTATAAGGAATCACCACGCGACCTTGGGCAAATTCGGTGAACCCTCCGGTAAATTCCGATTGTTCTCCAGCGGAAATATTCGTCACGGAAAACCCGTTGTGCGAGTTATAAATCACAATAGGATAACGGTTCTTCATTGTGTATTTCAAAGTCTTTTCAATATTGACCAAAGACCGTTCTGCTTCTTTGGCCACAAATTCGGCCAACTCAAGGGAAGGTTTATCAAAATAGATGATAAAGTGCTCACTATCGATATAGTGCCACTCATACTGGCTATAGTTGACCTTGTTCTTGCCAAAGTATTCTTGTGCAAACCCGGGTGATGTACACAATAAGAACAAGGCTATAAGCCAAAAGAGGTGCCGATGAACCATAACGAACTCCTTTGTGAAATAAACAGCGCGGGGTGAAACCCCACCATTAAAAGACGCAAATCAGAATCTTTTCAACTATAAAAAGCAATACGCGTGCCCCAACGCAAACCCGCCAAGACGAGCACGAAAAACAGGCCATTAAACCAAGTATTGTCTCGAAAATTGACGGTGTCGTCTTAGCAGAAGTATCATGCATACATGATACTTCTGCTTGGGTATTTCTTTAAATGCACGAACGCTTTGAAAGTTGCAAACTGCGATTGAACCTTAGACGTCATGATCAATATAAACGTTTAAGCACTTGCCAATGTGTTTTTAAACTTGACGAAGACCAAGGGTTCAACGTATGTTTATTTGATCTGAAACGGGCAGAAATCGTTCCCTATCTCCACAAAGGAAATACAATGGTAAACCCGGAACACAATGAATCACTATACCAACAAACGCTTTCAACGGCACAGAATGAACTTCACACACTCAACGGACAGATAGAACATTTGAGAGTGGATTTGGACCGGCTTGAACGTCAAAAAGCCGCCGTTGAATCTATTTGTCATGCTATTGGACAGTGGGTTGATGCAAGAGACATAGAACAGCGAGCATCAGACGAACAAGATGCTTTTTCTTTTTCCGGTACTGTTGGTCTAACAGAAGAAGAAGTCTCGCTCATTGCCTACCCGACCCGTTTGCCACACGAGGCCTAAATAAAATAGGGGTTATGCATCTTTTCTTGCCCAACGGTCGTAACAGGACCATGACCTGGAAGAATGTGCGTTTCGTCGGGTAAAGAAAGAACTTTCGATTCAACTGCCCGAATCTGTCCGCTATAAGCCTCCCCGCGTGCACCTCCAAGCGATCCTGCAAACAAAGCATCCCCGGAGAAAAAGACGGGCGGTGCATAATACCCAATCCCACCGGGGGTGTGCCCCGCCAAACCAAACGTATGAACCTCTACATCGCCCACCCGTGTCTGCCACCCCTCATCAACACGTTCCGTCACCAACCGACTCTTACCTCCCATCAATCCAAAATCTCGCTCACAACCACACACGACTGCGTCCGTTGATTTTGCAATTTCTTCCAATGCACCCACATGATCACCGTGCCCATGCGTCAATAAGATATGTGTGATCTCTATATCTTGGATAAGCCCCAGAATGATATTTGCCTGACCACCGGGGTCAATCACAGCACCCTTACCTGTGTTTTTGCACACCATGACATAACAATTAACAGTCATGCCAGCATCTAAGATCAATCGTTCAACCCGCATTTGATCATTCTCAAAAGAGTCATTGGGCGCTTCTGGCACCCATCCCTTGGCAATGGCGATTAATTTTTCCCCATGAAGGTTCAAGGCCGTTGCCAATGATCGCATCACCCCATCATCGGGCGTTAATGCATAAGACTCTATTTGATCGATTTGCGCCGAACTTAGGCCTGTGTTTTGTGAGATTTGTGAGGCATCCATTCCCTGTCCCCGTCGCGCCTTCCCAACAATATCACCCAAAAAATCTTCCAACGTTGTGTATGTCATGTCGCTTGCTCCTTTAGAACGAAAAATAAGATGATGTATCGATGCCCCATGATATTAAAAAAAAGACAAAACTCAAGCACTGAAACTGCCTTAGCACATTGGCTTCTATACTCAAAACCATTGCCAAAGCCCATAATTGTCCTTATCTTCTCAACCCCATTACCCGGCAAACAGGACAATTATTATTTATGATATACAACCCCAAACAATTGGCTGGTGAACGCGCTGCCGAGTATGTAAAAGATGATATGATCGTAGGATTAGGTACAGGATCCACAGCATATTTCACCATTCGAAAACTTGGTCAACGCGTCGCAGAAGGCCTCAAAATCTTGGGGATACCCACATCTGAACAATCAAAACAACAAGCGTTGGCAGAACACATCCCCCTCATAGACTTTGACCAAGTCACACATATAGACCTCACGATTGATGGTGCAGACGAAATTGACCCCGCATTTAATTTGACCAAAGGGGCAGGAGGCGCACTCCTGCGAGAAAAAATTGTAGCAAAAAACAGCGCCAGCGAAATCATTGTGGGTGACCCAACCAAGTGGGTTAAACATCTGGGCGCATCTGCCCTACCCGTTGAGGTTGTACCATTTGGTTGGCAAGCAACAAGACAACACCTGGCCAAACTGGGGTGTACGCCCCTTTTGCGTTTGGCTTCCCAAGGTCCCTATGTCACAGACAATGGGAATTATATCCTCAAGTGTGACTTTCAAGAGATTGTTGATCCGTCAACGCTCGAACAAGAAATCAATAAAATATGTGGTGTGGTAGAATGCGGTTTATTTATAGGCCTTGCCTGTCGCATAATCATTGGTCACCCTGACGGGACGATTGAAGAAAAAACATTGTAAACAATGGCCACTACACAATTTAATCTTTAATTCTAGACCCGCAAGCCTTTAAATCTACCACCGTTTTCTGATTCCGGATCTCTGATTTCTAAATTTCCAGGAGGTAATATGAGTATCTACATTGATGAAAAAACACGCGTCATTATTCAAAGCTTTTCTGGCAGCAAAGCCATGGGGGCCGAAGCAGCTTTTCATATGCAACAAATGATTGAATATGGCACCCAAGTTGTTGGCGTTGTCAATTCTGGCAAAGGGGGCGAATCTGTTGAAGGAGTCCCTGTTTTTGATACCGTCTCAGAAGCCATTGAAAACACGGGCGCAACTGCATCGGCAAACTTTGTACCCGCGCCATTTGCAGCGGATTCAATTATGGAAGCCGCCGCCGCGGGTTTACCTCTTGTCATATGTATTAGCGAACATATTCCCGTACTGGATATGGTCAAGGCCAAGCACTTCCTTGAAGGCACAAATACACGACTCATCGGCCCAAACTGCCCGGGGCTCATTTCACCAGGTAAATGTAAGATTGGGATTATGCCCGGTTCTATCCATCATCCTGGCCGAATTGGCGTTATTTCTCGAAGCGGTACACTCACCTATGAAGCAGTGTCTCAACTCACAGAGGCGGGTTTTGGTCAATCGACCTGCGTCGGCATTGGTGGCGACCCCGTTATTGGTACAACATTTACAGACTGTCTTAAGGTATTTAAGGACGATTCAGAGACCGATGCGGTCATTATGATTGGTGAAATTGGCGGCACAGCAGAAGAAGAAGCAGCAGCATATATCAAAGCACACTTTGGCAAACCTGTTGTGAGTTTTATTGCCGGACAAACAGCACCCCCAGGTCGTCGAATGGGACATGCGGGTGCAATCATTTCTGGGGGACAAGGTTCAGCAGCCGATAAAATGACTGCCCTGGAAGCAGCTGGCATTCACGTGTGTACCAGCCCTGCTGATATGGGCAACACCATGAAGCAAGTTATGGCATAGAATACCAAATGTAGAGCACAGTCGGGATTATCTTAAACATTTTTTCGGGGGGAAGAATGATTAGGGCTTTCATTTAGATAGCAAACGCACCGAATAAGTGCTGCTATCTTATACAGACAGGGAATTGGGTGAACGCGTCCAATCAACAACAGCCTGTATCTGAACATATCGTCGGGGCAAGTGAGGTTATGCAGCAAGTCTTTAACCTCATTGATCGCATTGCAAATACCCCAGCCACTGTGCTCGTAACGGGTGAAAGTGGCACGGGCAAAGAATTAATTGCTCGGGAACTCCATCAGCGCAGTCAAAGGTTCAACCATGCCTTTGTTTCTGTTAATTGTGCTGCTATCCCGTCTAACTTGCTCGAAGCTGAATTGTTTGGATATGAAAAGGGCGCGTTTACGGATGCCAAGATCAACAAAAAAGGCCTCTTCGAAATTGCAGATAAGGGCACCATATTCCTTGACGAAATTGGCCTGATGCCGCTTGATATTCAGGCCAAACTCCTTACAGTCATCGAATCCCACACATTTCGTCACTTAGGTGGCACACAAGATATCCATTCAGATTTGCGCATCGTAGCTGCCACCAACGAAAACCTTTCCGATGCGGTTCGTGAAGGCCGATTTCGCCAAGACCTCTATTACCGCCTCAACGTGGTACCTCTCTCATTGCCCCCTTTGCGCCAACGCAACGAAGACATCCTACTCATCGCCCACCACTTTCTCAACATCTATAGTTCGAGATACCAAAAAACCAACCTCAAGCTCTCAAATGGTGCTGAACATTGGCTCAAGAATTATGCCTGGCCAGGCAATGTAAGAGAGTTGCGCAACCTTATCGAACGCGCAACACTTCTATCCAACGACAACCTCATCCAACTGGCTGATCTGACAGTGGGCAAAGAAGAAAATGACTTTCGCGTGCCTGACCAACCACCGACGCTCGTCATTGATGATTTGGGAGACATCCGCATCAACCTCCCCCCTTGGGGTATAGCGATGGAAGACGTGGAGCGTCGCCTCATTAAGGCCGCTTTGCAACAAACAAAAGGCAAGGTATCCTCTGCTGCCCAGCTCTTGCACCTCTCACGAGATACCCTCCGATACAGAATCAAAAAATATAAGCTTGAAGATCTCTCTGAATAATTGGGGTATATCCCCCAAAGTAAATACAATACGGGGCAAATCACCCATTAGGGTGATTTGCCCCATAAATATTTCGATCACTTTTCGCCTAAAACAAATCCATAACTTAATACTTTTAAACCACTTAACAATTCATTTTTTTCAGAAACAATCTGGCACGCCTCTTGCGATACACGAGGATATCTTGATTTAGAATACTATCGAAATATTTTTCAACCTGTCGCGGAGGTAGAAACATGCACGCACAACTTAAAAAATTTAACCCGATTCGAAACGGGCTCCTTGTCATTGGCCTTCTCGGTCTGATTGGTTGTCATTCTGGACAAATGCCCAACGCGCCGGACTTATCCCCTGACAGTTCAGAGATTCTATCCAACTCAAATACACCATCGCTTCGCATCGCTTTGATGCCATTTGCTTTGCGTAAATCTGCTGGCGAACAAACCTCATCCGAAATCAAAACCGAGCGCATAGGAGCAAATGGCGGCCAGATTACCATCACCCATGAAAAAACACAGGCCAAATTCCGTGTTCCAAAAGATGCATTGGACGAAAGAGTAGAAATCAGCATGCAAATAAAGGGTTCAGGAGCCTCCGCAATTGTTGAATTTGGCCCCGATGGCCTGCACTTTAACAAACCCGCACGGCTCGCCCTCACCTTTTCTTCTGAAGGCATTGACCCAGAAAGCCTCGGCGGTTATCTAATAGAAGAAGATGGCACACACACACCCGTTCCATACCGCATCAGAGTCAAAAACAATCGTATCACCCTCTTGATACAAGTGGCTCATTTCTCCGAATATTCCGGAGATGGTGGAGAAGAATCGGGTGACGAATGGTGGGATGAGATTGATGAAGATCTTCCAGATGTGCCATAATCCATTTTATCCTTTAATAACTTCTCATATCACTTAGGAGCCTAAACAATGAAAACAGCAACCCTTGAAGCAAGAATCGACGCAGCAATTTCTGCTACTCTACAATCTAATTTGACATCGGATCAGGCCGTTGCGTGTGTCACACGTTTGTTATCGGCATTTAAAGAAATTGGGCAAGCACAGCACCAAGAGACGTATTCGAACGATCTTCATTTTTTTGAAGACGACGTCGTTTTTAACTAAATTCGTAAGGCTTTAAAAGGTAACAAAGGGCTGCAGGTGTTTGGTCGGGGCAGCCTTTTGTTACATTACTGCCCACTCAAAGCTGGCCGCAACTTATAAGGATAACTCGCCGGTGAATGCCCCTCTCCCAGAAAACCTCATAGATCAATTGCTGGCAAGTGTGCGTCAGGAAGATATCCCTGCGGCAAAAGCCATCCGCTATGTCGATCAGGTTCTCACAACATTTCGAAAGATCGGGTTGAGTACTCAAGATGCGCAATATACTTTGGTCGTATTGGTTAATATTGCTGAATCTTATGAAGTCTTAAGCAGCTTAGAAAAAGCCACTGAGGTCTACCTTGAAGCATTGGCAATGGCACGTTCGCAAAATGACAGAGCACGCGAAGCTGACATTCTGTGGAAAATTGGGCGCGTTTTTAGAAAACGAAACCGGTGGAAAGAAGCGCTTTCTTACTTGGAAGAAAGCAAGCACCACAATGAAGCTGAATCTCCTGGGCTTGCTTGGTGCTGGATAAATGAAGGTCTCATTAAATCGAGCCAAGGTCACTATGACGAGGCAACAGAAGCATTCAACTATGGTCTGGAAATAGGTGAAAAGCTACAAGATGATCGGATTGTAGCGGCTACCGCAATGAACATGGGCATCAGCCATACCATACAAGGTGATTTTGATCGTGCTATTCTCCTTTTTAATAGCTGCCTGAGCGTTTATGAACAAGTGGACAAACCAACGCAAATAGCCTTCGCATTTCACAATATGGGCATGTGTTTGATGGCCAATCAAAATTACCCGAATGCAATAGACGCATTTGAAAAATCCCTTGAAATTGCCCAAGAAAAAGGCGACCTCATTCTCACAGCCCTTAACTATGTTCACAAAGCTGCAGTTTATCTCGAATTCAACGACCGCACCCTAGTGGCCTCTTATTGTGCCCGTGCCTTAGACACCTTTAAGGAAGTTGATTATCCCCTTGGCATTGCCGAAACTTATAAGGTGCTCGGACGGCTTTATACACAAAAAGAAGACTGGACAACCGCACAAGGTCTCTTGGCTGAATCCTTGCGCTTGTGTCAGCAATATGAAAAACCCCTTGGTATAGCCGAAGTACAACGCGAAATAGGCAAATTACACATGGCTCAAAACGAAACCGACCTTGCGCGAGTCACTTTAGAAGCCGCGCGCGATCAGTTTGAAACTTTAGGTGCACGGCATGACGTTCTTGTAACCAATGAACTCTTAAGTGCCTTGTAAATTCTCCCCAACACTCTCTCCCCGAGGTGGCCATGACTTTTCAGACCATCCTTTTGTTAACACCATCACCCACAATCGCAGCCATTTTTGAAGCCACAGCCACCGTATTGCAGTGTCGGGTCAAACACCTTCACACAGCGACAGAAGCAATGGCCTATCTTCAAACCCAGCAGGTTTCACTTGTTGTGATTGACCAAGATATCTCAGAACAATCTGCCATCGCGCTCCTCAAAGATATCGACTGTTTGCATACCGGCAAACGCGCGCTCATTCTCAATGCCAGTGCAGATATGGATCAGATTGTGTCTGCCCTCAACCAAGCCCAGGTCTCCCTCATCTTTCGCAAACCCCTTATGGACCCCAGAATGGTCATCAAAATGTTACGGGACACATTATACAATGCATCGTCTCCACCCACCCAACCCATTGCACAACCACTCGTCACCCATTTAACGCCCACACTTTCAGTAGAGAAAACACAGAAATTAGAACGCCTCTATACACTGGGAGAAATCGCCAATGGTGTCATTCACCAATTTAACAATGTGCTGACCATCATGAACGGACATGTGGAACTCCTCCTCAATGAATTGGATGACCCCAAATTACAACACCGCGCACTCACCATCTTAAAAGCAGGCGAAGATGGTGCCCGACTCACGAGAAGTATTCAAAATTTCGTTCGTACAAGCAAAAACCCCACTCAGGTATTCAACCTCAATGACCTTGTAAAAGAAACCCTTGAAATGACGGAGCCCGTTTGGGGAAGAAGCCAGATCTCAACAGCGCATCCCATCGAAATAGATACCCAACTGAGTACCCTTCCCCTCATTAAGGGTAATCCTGGAGAAATTAGGGAAGCACTCACCAATCTCATACTCAACGGCATTGATGCAATGCCACAAGGTGGACGCCTAAGTTTGGTCACTACCCACGACGAAGACACCATTCAGCTGCAGGTTATTGACACAGGTATTGGCATGGCAGAAAGCGTACAGAACCACATCTTTGAGCCCTTTTTTACGACCAAAGGTGAAAACGGCAATGGATTGGGATTGGGAATTGTCTCGCGGATTGTTCACACTCATGCGGGGACCATTAAAGTTGACAGCCAACCTGGCAAAGGTACGTGTTTCACGCTCACATTTCAGGCAATAAGAACCGAAAACAAAGCACCAGAGACCTTGCCTGCCGTCGCAATGGTTTAAGAACAGGATGGGAGAACTAAAAACAAAAAAGACGAGCGCAGATTAACCACGCTCGCCCATTGTAACATCAGTCAAACATAAAACCTACCTAATAAACACTACCGAATAATGCCTTCCAAGTAAGCCTTCGCGGCCAAAACCCCTTCAGCATTCTTTTCGTTGCTGCCATTGTAGCGATGATCTTCTAACTCAATGGCCAAGGGACCATCATACCCCAAGTCTTCAAGACGAGCTACCACCCATTTCCAATCGACCATGCCCCAACCCGGAATACAATATCGCCACCAGCCTTCACCGTGTGAATGCCGACGCCCAAAACTCTGACCCAACCGACCATAATCGTACAAACCATCGCTTAACAGTTCCGTATCTTTTGCATGGACATGTCGCACGCGGTCGCCAAATTCCATTAACAAACGTTGATAATCGACCCCAATACGTGCAAAGTGAGACGGGTCATAACAGATGCCCATATGAGGCGAAGGCACCACCTCAAACACGGCGCGCAATGTCTCTGGTGTACATCCCAAATTGGGATAACCAGGTGCTGGACCGGGATAGGGTTCTATGGCCAAATGCACACCTTCTTTTTCGGCCACCTTAATAATGTCGGGATATACCTTTTTGAAGATTTCAAACGTTTCAGCACGCGTTTGCAGTCGATCATCGGGATTTAAACATAAAAACACAACCCCTGAGCCATATTTGGCGGTCGCCTGAATCCGTTTTTTCATAATCGAAATGGCTTTGCGTCGCACCGTACCATTTTTGCTCAGCAAACCACCACCGGCCCCCCAATCGACTGTACCAATGCCAATGCCTGCAGTGTCACATAATTTGCGCGTTTCACGATCCACATCTGGCAAATCAATCGATCCCAAACCATTGTCAGCGGCCCACTGAATCGTGCCAGCCAACCCCATGTCCCGCCCCATGGGCGGAATCCGCATCCCTACATGCATAACCCTTCCTCCTCAAAAAATCACACAGGAAGCCCTGTGTAAAGAAAATGACACGTGGTATTCAAAAGCCTTCACGTGTAGGTGAAAAAAACCTTGAAGTATTGAATGGGTTTTTTTGTTATCATGCCACAATGAAAGTACCACACCCATCTAAGTCAAGATAAATTACAAGCCCATCTAACCGCAGGAAATAATACAAATGCCTCTAGATAAGCAAACATGCACTCACTTCCAAAACCTCATCCACCAACTCAATCCCGATGGCCCGCCAACTGCCCAACTCATCCACCGTGATCGAGATTCCCACAGCACGCAAATTGGCATTCTTGATGCATCCTTCAACCCCATGACCTTGGCCCATCAAGCACTCATAAAAACAGCCAAGGACGCATGCATTTTAGATGAAATGCTTCTTATGTTATCGGCTACGAATGTTGACAAGAACCCTTCTGGCGCTGACTTAGGCCAACGATTGGCGATGCTTGTCCATTATGCCCAACAACACAACAACCTATCTGTGGCCATCTGTAGCCATGCCCGATTTGTCGACAAAATCATTGCCCTCAAACCCTGCTACCCCGCCAATACCCAATTCTTCTTTATTGTGGGATATGATACCCTCATCCGACTCTTTGATCCAAAGTATTATGAAGACATGCAATCAGACCTACAAACATTGTTTGAAACCTGTCATTTCATTGCAGCCAACCGTGGAGAAAATGATCGGCACACCTTAGATGTTTTTTTGCAAAAAGAAGACGTTCAGCCTTTTGCAAATAGAATACACCCTATTTTGTTGCCTCAAGCTGTGACCGACATCTCTTCGACAAAGGTCAGAAGCAATATCAAATCCAATGAATCGATCGAACACCTTGTGCCCAAAGCAATCATAGAAAGCATTCGTGCCCTGCACCTCTACACAGAGTAACCTGCTAAAACCCTTTGTGTTATGCCCCCAACTTGAATTCCCATAATAAGAAACGCCGACTCAAAGAAGTCGGCGTTTCTACACATCCAAGTTACCCATGACAAACAAATCCAACCTAATCCCTTAAAACCCCCACCAACATCTCCAAAGCCGCCACATATCCACGCCACCGAAACCCAGCAACGATCCCCACAGCAATTTCGGAAAACATAGAATGGCGCCGCCATTCTTCGCGCGCATGAATATTTGACAGATGGACTTCCACCAAAGGCAAATGGCTGTCTTCAATGGCATCGCGAAGTGAAACACTCGAAGTGGTTAAACCTGCGGGGTTCATAATGATGCCATCAATTGCATCTCTTGTTTCTTGCACTTTATCAACCAGTGCACCCTCGTGATTAGACTGAAAAAAGTCGAGTTCACAATCCAATACGTTGGCTTTGTCAGCCATTAAATTGTGAATCTCGTCCATTGTGACCGTACCATAGTGCTCAGTCTTACGCCGCCCAAGCATATTGATATTGGGGCCTTGTAATACGAGAATTTTCATACTTGCACCTCCGAATGATCTCCCTCAGTGAGCAACTTTGGCTGACCACTCAGCATATTGAGCACCTGACTCAGAGTCTCTTTCATTTCTGTGCGCGGCACAATCATATCGACAAAACCATGTTCCAACACCTTTTCGGCACGCTGGGCTTGCCGTAACAATTCCATTTCGTCGGCCCCCACAGAACTGCCTGTGATGCGTTCGCCAGTAAAGCCAATGAGGGCATTGGGTTCTGCAATGTGAATATCACCGACAGACGCATAACTTGCAGACACCCCTGCTGTGGTCGGGTCGATCAAAACCGCAATGTAAAGCAACCCTGCATCTGAAAATTGTGAAAGCTTTGTGTTCACTTTGGCCATTTGCATCAATGACAAAATGCTCTCTTGCATTCGGGCCCCACCCGACCGACACACCAAGATAAGGGGCAACCGATCTGTCATACACCGATCGATGAGCCGACAAATACGCTCACCCTCAGCAGACCCCAAGGACCCACCGATAAACGCCATTTCGTGAATGCCGACACCAACCGACATATTATTTATACGTCCAATGCCAGTCAAAACTGCCGCACCCAATCCCGTACGCTTGCGAAAGTCCTTTAGCCGATCTTTGTAAGGCACGCGATCGACAAACCCCAATGCATCGGCCCCAACAACTTCAGATGCGATCTCTTCAAAGGACCCTTCATCTAAGATCACGTTGAGATAGTCGTGGCAGGGAATTCTAAAGTGATGGCCACAATGGTTGCAAATTCCCGAATTTTGTTCCAACTGCTTGCGGTAAACAGTTTGATGGCAGCGCTCGCATTGGACCCAGAGATTATCAGGCATCTTTCGCCGCACGAGCGTTTGGATGCCTGATTTAAGCTTGTTAAACCAGTTCATAACATTGCCTTTCTTAAAACGTTAATATCTAAATAAGATAAGATTTTCCCTTTGTTCTAACAAGGGTTTTCCACTATTTAACCAGAAACCACCCCCTGCTGTTTTGTTAAAATTCACGGTTTCAATTGACTTTTTTTAACCCATTTTGACCCTTTTCCGTGACCCCTTTTTCTATTGACACAGTTTCGTAAATCTTATATTTTTACGCTTGAAGTTTATTTGTTCTTATAATTTTTCCTCGGGAAAGAAGAACGATATGGAACAAGAGGAGGCCCAAGGACAAACACCAAAGATGCCTTCTCAAGAACAATCACCACCCCACCTATCCCTAGTCGTTCCGGCCTACAATGAAGCGCAACGAATCGAATTTACCCTCGAAAAAACAGTCACTTACCTCGAGTCCCAATCTTATACGTGGGAACTCATAGTCGTTGATGATGGCAGCACCGATCACACAGCAGACACTGCAGAGACATTTGCAAAACAACATCCCTGCATCCGTATTGTTCGCGTGTCTCCCAATCAAGGTAAGGGGCATGCACTCAAAGTGGGTGTCTTACAGGCAGTTGGACATTATATCGGATTTATGGATGCCGACTACAAAACAGACATTACCTGTGCATCTGACGCCCTTGCACACTTAGACGCAGACAAACAAATTGTCATCGGCTCTCGAAAGATGTCGGGAACCGAGATTGCGCAACAACCCAAACTCTATCGGCGACTTGGTTCTTTGATTTTCAATAAATACATTCACACCTTGCTTCCAATATTGAGACAGTACAAAGACACGCAATGCGGATTTAAATTTTTCACGCACAAGGCAGCACACGAAATTTTCTCACGCCAGATTATTGAGCGGTTTATGTTTGATGCCGAAATACTCTTTCTGGCACATCGTTTGGGTTTTCAGGTAAAAGAAATTCCTGTCAGATGGTCCAGTGATCACGATACCCGCACCAAGATTATCGAAAGCATTGTGCGAAATACAATAGACCTGGTTCGCATACGCAAACATCACAGGCATGTTGGCCCTATTGATCACCCTCCTCAAATCGGAGATTAACCCGTGCTTATTGCAAGTTTGAAAGTCTTTTGCGACTTAGTGGAAACACAGAGCTTTTCCAAAACGGCAGTACTCAATTCCGTTACCCAATCGGCAGTGAGCCAACAGCTCAAGAGCATCGAGAAACGGCAAGGGAAACAACTTATCGAGCGCGAAAAACGCCGATTGACCCTCACAGCAGAAGGTGAAATCTTTTATCGGTATGCGCGTGAAATTGTGCGCCGATATGAAGAAATGGAACACCGCATCCAAGCCTTGGGCGGTGTGGTATCCGGCACGGTGCGATTGGCATCTATCTATAGCGTCGGGATGCTCGAATTGGCCCCTTACCTCAAGTCTTATCTTAAAGCCTTTCCCCGAGTCAACTTCCGATTGCAATATGACCAAGCTCAAAAGATTTATGACGACGTCAGCAGCAGTGAAATTGATTTGGGCATTGTACCTTACCCACGTGCCCAACGAAACGTAGACGTGATCGAATTTACAGAAAACGAAATGGTTGTTATCACGCCGCCAGACCATGCGTTGGCACAAAAAGGCCGTGTTGAGGCCAAAGACTTGGCCGAATATCCCCTCATTCTATTCACCCAAGAAACCCCCACACGCAAAGCCATTGATCGCTTCTTCCGCAAGCACAATGTGCGCCCCAATGTCGTCATGGAGCTGGATCACATTGCGACCATGAAACATGCTGTTGAAGTGGACATTGGGATTTCTATTGTACCGCTCAACTCAATAGAGGAAGAACTCGAGCGCGATACCCTCAGTTATTCGCCCCTTGAAGACAAAGGTTTTGTGCGTCCATTGGGTATCTTGTATCGCAAAGGACGCAGTTTATCTGTTGCAACGCAGAAGCTGCTTGATGTGTTGCTTGACGGTGCCGGAAAAGAACCTTTTATACCAACAAAGTAAGCGACCAAAGTATTCTCCTAAAAAATATAGAATCCAGAAGCTTGCCCATTAACTTCTGGATTCTTTTTTCTTATATCACGATTGATGTAACCCTACCAAAAATGTCATGAAACAGTACACTCTCATTGCTTTTCTTGTTCTTTTGGCACACCCCTGTTCTGCCTCGTGGAATTGGTATGCAGGAGACCTTGTTTCATACACCCTCTACCCTCCAGATCAACTTGCCCATCACTTCCAAGCAGCCTCAGACACACAGTTAGACTACCGCATTTTTTATGCCCCCCCTGCCGAAGGTCACTTTGTAGGATTGGCAGACTTTCTACGTGAAGAAGAATTTAACGCCCCCACTGCGTGCACCCCTATTTTGGGTACAGCAGTTATGCTTGATCCCACGCATACAGTCGTCTGCATAGGTGTTGATCCACGCAGCCCCATTCCCAAAACCACACCAGAAGAACTAAACCAATGGGCAACATCACAAGGCGGAATTGCAATTGTCACCGCTTTGCCGGATCTCTTACAGCACCCACACATGTTGCCTAACCACACCACCTTATTTCAAGCGCTTGACACAAAAGGTTGGCACTCTGATTGCGAAATGGGCGGCAAATGGGATAGGTTGCTCACCCTTGGGCATCGCATTGGGATTGTGGGCTCGTCCATATCTCACACCTATGTCTGGGCAGAAACCACACAACCCCACCATCTTTTTGCTGGCTTTAACAATATGGCCACCGTCGTAGCAGAAGCAAATGGCATTGTGGCAGACTTTCGAGTAGACGAGCATATTCCAGGTTCTGTCGTTTTGCCCGGAGCCCAAGTGAGCATCCGCCTTTTGGCAACCGCACGCGAACCCATCCAATCGATACGACTCATAGCAAATGGCCAAGTGATTTGGTCTACCACACCAAACACAAACACCTTTTCAACCCGCTTACAAATAGCGCTAACCGACAAACGCTATTTAAGGGCAGAATTCCAAACGGAATCCCACCACACACGAACATCACCGATCTTCTTTGCACCAGAATTCGATCCAGAGCCTATGGACCTTTCTTTTGAACACCTGCCCTTGCATCTTACGTGGAACAGTGTTGTTGAATCCCTTACCTCTTTGCCCATTGAATCACAAGCCCGGATCTTGGCAGAATATATCAGCCACGAGCAAACCCGCTTTGCAATGACCATGGCACTTGAAAGCCGTACCGATATCTTATCGAACCCCCTCATCGAAGCCCTCTCAGAATCACCCTTTCCACAGGTGCGTTTGGGGGCTGCTTTTTTGCGTGTGATGCAAAACGAATCCACATTATCTGGCCACTTGCTTCAACTCTTATCCGATCCAGATCCAGCCATCCAAACCTATGCCGCTCGCATGTTGCTTCAATACACACCGTTTCAAAGTGCGACGCAGTTGAAAGACCGGATCGACCTTGTAGATGCCCACGCACGTACCTATCTCATACAAGCGTTAGATCCAGCCCATACAGACCAAACCCTCTATCAGAGCCTGATTCACGCAACACGCACACCCAAATTTGGAATCGCATCGGCAGCCACAGCAAAATTGGTAGAAATGGGCACCCGAAATTTTAAAGTGATCAAATCCTTGCGAGATTCGGCATATACAGGTCACATCACCAGCTTGGAGATATTGGGCGCCATAGGCGATGAGCGTGTCTTAAATGATATTGAAAAGATTTACAACAATGCAGCACCCAGCCCGCTCAAGAACGCAGCATTTCGTGTGCTTCAAACTTTTTTCCCGCAACAAGACCATTATCCCAACCGCCCAGAAGTACACGACGAAGGTGCATTGCCGCTCCTAGATGGGCTCTTCTCAAAAGAAGAATGGAAAGGCAGCGCGCATATGGACCACTTTGTAGACGATGCGCATATGGGCCAAATCTATCAGGGGATAGAAATCTACGTCACGCGAAATGAAACCCATCTCCTTTTTGCCATCCAAATGCCCAAAAACAGCACCCACCCACCCCAGCATTTGGAATTTTCGCTTGCGACAACGCTCGCACCCCAAATACCCTTTGTTTTTGCGATCCACTACCCAACCACGACCGAAACACCGTTGGATCCCACATTGCAAGTCATACAGAGTATCACGGACACAGCGTGGATCGTGGAAGGTGGCATAGGTCTCAACGACCTTGGACTTGACCCAACGGCATCCATCCCCTATCTTCGATTTAACGCCTCACTCGTTTCAGACACAAATCGGTGGAGTTGGACGCCAACCTATGGCATGCCAGACAATCCCGACCGCTTTGGGATTTTACACCTTCATACCCCTCATTAATTATGGCCGATAACGAACTGCCTCTGTTTCCACTGGACATGGTACTCTTGCCATCGCGCAAGGTACCTCTGCATATCTTTGAGGAACGTTACAATCAGATGATGAGGGAATGCCTTGAGCAAGATACTGAATTTGGTCTGATCTGGGGAACCGACGATCAGTTTTGCGACATTGGATGTGCGGCACGGGTAACGCAGTTGATCACAGAATTTCCCGATGGCCGAATGAATATCATGATTGAAGGCACACGACGCTTTAGGGTGCTTGACCGACAAGACATCCACCCTTACATCTCAGGATTCGTTGAAAATGTCGAAGATGATACGGAAGCTTATGACATAGAATTGGGCAACCATCTCAAAAAACGCTATGCAGAAGCCATCCAATTATCCATTGGATGGACAAAACCACCCCCTCCTACAGAAGACCTCAGTCTCATCTCCTATATGGTAGCGGCAAACCTCAGCCTGCCTTTAGAACAGCAACAAAACCTCTTGGAAAATACCTCTGTCAACAGTCGTTTACAAATTGTCACTGAGATTTTGGAATCTGCCCTTACGGGCCTCAAAGAAATCAAACGACGCACCCGAGGAAATGGCCATTTGGCTTGATGGCTTATCTTACTTAACGTCACAACGACTCTATTTATTGCATAAAGAAGGCGGTGAAATTTAAATTTCACCGCCTTCTTATATTTAAAGTCACGTTCAAATCACGACCAAATCACGGCGGGTTAAAACCCGCCGCTACGAACGGCAACAGGCCCCAACAGCCCTACCGCTTTGGGATGAATCCCTACGCAAAATTACATTTCGGCCAACAATCCATCAATGAATGTCACGTCACCGCGGGCCAGTTCTACCACCCGCTCGGGTGATTCACCGCTATACTCGCTGTGAAAACTGATGGGCCCTTGGTAATTCATCGCTTGAAGGGTTTTCAAAAGCACAGGGAAATCACCAAACCCGGTTCCCAATGGCACCACCTTGGTTGCCCAGCTCGTTTTGCCATTGCGCTCGCGTTGTTCTTTGATCAAATCTTTGAAGGCCAATACCGATACATATTCTTTCACGATGCTCAGGGCCATCTCAATCGGTTCTCCACACAAAGATAAATGGCCCGGATCGGTAAAAATACCCACGTGCTTGGGATCAAAGCCTTTGACCACATTCATGGCCGCACACGAATTGAGCCCCATAGACAACCCGGAGTGATTGTGCACGACTGTTTGCACCCCGTGCTTTTCGGACAACTTCTGGAACCCATCCAAATGCCCCCGTACCACATCTAACTCGGTCCAATAGTCCATACCCGCCTTAAAGTGCCAATAGCCCAATTTGATATGCCGCACCCCCGCTTCGGCACAGGCAGCATACAACGTTTCGGCATAATCCACAGCGGGTGTAACAAAATCTCCCGGCGTGGTCACCAACGGGATATCCAACCCTGCTTCGGCAAATTGTTTGGCAGCTGCGGGCAATGCGGTTGCGACATTCTCGGGATGCACGGGGTACCCTGGACGCAGACACAAATCTGCACCTTTCACACCCGCACTTTGTAATGCCGCGATAATTTGGGGCACATCATACCCCTCTAAATGTTTCGTGAACATAATGTAATGCATGATATTTCCTCACATGTCAAATTTGAGATTGATAAATGGCGTCGACCAGTTCCATTGATTTAACGGCATCGTCAAAATTTGTCTCGGGTTGTTTGCCTTGTTTCACGCAGTCGATCAAATGCCGGTTTACGGCAAAAGGACCATAGGCAACATGTTCGGCTTTGCTTTTTGTCATGGCAAATGGGTCGAGTTCTTGCACGGGATCCACTTTGCCATCGGCAAATACTTTACCCCCTTCTTCTGGATCGCCGAACATAGAAATGCCTGGGCTGTGAATCTCAACTGAAAACAACCGTCGCCCCGTCATCCAGTTGGTCAACAACACACCCGTTGCACCGGATGAGAAAGTGATTAAGGCTTGATGGATGTTGCAATGGCCAGAATCCAATCGCCTTACATCACTTGCCACACTAACGACATCTCCACCACACAGATACCGCAAGGTATCCACGGCATGAATCGCATCACACGCCAAAATATCTATCGCCCCATTATAATAAGGCGCACCACCGACCGCGCATTTGTAAAATGTGGCCACTGCGCTGTGAACAGGGCCTCTCTTTTCGCAGATTTCTTTGCCCGTACGAATCACTGGAGCAAAACGGCGCTGGAAGGTCACGCCAGTTAACACCTTGTTGTTGCGGGCTAAGATGGCCATTTGGCGGGTTTGTTCGGTGGTTACAAAGGGTGGCTTCTCGATCATCAAATGGCAACCCATTTGGATTACATTGGCACACACATCATACATATGATGGGGCGGCATGATGGCGTAAACGACGTCGGGTTTTTCTTTTTCAATCATCTGGACATAATTGGTATACAACCCCTTCACCCCAAATTTTTCGCCCACCGATTGCAAACGGGCTTCATTCAATTCAGACACGCCCACAATCTTTACATCTTTCATATCGTGCAAGGAGGGGTAGTGTGCACTCAGCGCGCGACCACCCGCTCCAATGATGGCAACCTTTACCGTTTTGCGGCTGGGTGACTTCTTTGCTGGTTTCTTTGATATCCTTTTGGCCATGTTGCTCCCTTGGTGAATTGTTTGGACAAAAAAACGTTCATACGCATGTATGAACGTCAACGGGGTAGTTGTCAAGTAAACAATCATGCCTTCGGCGACCTACTTTTTAAGAGACACAAAAAGTAGGCAAAAAAGTCTCTGCTCAAATGCCGCAGGGCTTTTATGGGCTTTGGTGTTTTTACGAGCGCAAACCACCCTCACCAGCCCGCGCAGTTCCCACACACCACCTCGTGTTCCACACGCCCCTCACCCACACCTCACACACCACCAACTGCACAACGGCCCCTGCCACCGGTGGGCGAAGTTGGGTTTTGGGGAAGGGCTTCGTGTTTTTCGCGGTATTTTCGGGCCCTTCGTGATCCTGCACATTCACGGACCCGATCTTTTGGCGAGACAGCACACTTTTAAAGAAAGTGTAAACACAGGTTCATATAATAATATTATTATATAAGTATCTTTTTTTAATATATTTAATAATTTTATTAAAAATGTTTCCTGAGAACATATATTGAAAAAAATTCACTTAGAACCTAAATAGCGAATGGGATCACACCGAAAATATTGAAGTAATCCGCAGAAAACCAAACCCTGTAGACTCCCAAAATCTATCTCGGCTGTGCGTTTCGCATTCGAATAATGGAAAAATGCACGCTTGAATCTACCACGGCATCTCGCAGTGGCCAAAGAGACGGAAGAATACGAACTTCAACGCCTCGCCGAGCCAATTCCAAGAACAAATCACTGTAAACAGTTACCGCAATTGGCTCGACAGCTTCACGAGAAAGGTAATACCGTGCGACCTCCCCAGCCTTCTCAAATGTCTCACTTGCAAACTCGTAACAGTACAACCTCTCAGCCAACATTTGAGGTACCCAAGACGACTCAATTGCCACGATATATTTTGCCGTGCTTACCTGCCAAAAACGCGCGACGTCGGATTCTGTAGTCTGTGCCCCGCGTAAAAGGTCACCCGTGGACAATCACGCGGAAACAAATAGTTGTGCAACAAACGCTCTCCAATCGCCCAAACCACTTTGTCATCTCCCGCAAAAGGATTCTCCGAAGGTGACACCCTGGGTTCAAACCGCTTGATCTCAGCCTGATCGCTCACATGAAACAACCGCTCCATTTCTACCCTTTCGTGAAAGCCCAACCTTACATTTCGCGCCATTGAGAGTCTCTGTACTGTTTGTAAGGTATTTCTCTTTTTTTGTTTTACAGAAAAGACCTGCCCGCAAAATGCACAGACACGCCTTTAAATCTACCAAATTTCTCCACGGTTACGAAACCGATATCTCGTCAAACAAATTCGAATATATCAATCCCAAAGTCCCAAAGTCACTCATCATTGCGTTGCGAACAAGATTCGTCCAATTCATCTTCAAAACCAGAAATCAGCGTTCCTTTCAACCCTCTTTTTTACCCACGATCACGTGCTCCTTCCGAACCCGCACCTCATCCGGTTGAGAATAAACCGACTTCGCCTTTTTCTCAGCTTCTTCCCGAGTATGCCCACCACCCTCCATCAACCCGCCAATGTATTCTTCTATCGATTGCACATCTTTATATTTCCATCGGTGCAATTCCGTATCCACATATCCGGCAGTAGCCAATCGCTCAAAATCGATAAATTCATGATCCCATCCCGCAAAGATGTAATGCCCACCCGGCTTGAGATATTTCATCGCCCAATTCTCAGACCCAAACGCACGCGGTCCAAAAGGTGCCAAACGCTGAAGAATGAAATCAAAATGCCCTTCGGGAAACGGCATCGGCCCACGCGCATTTGCCTTAAACAATTTCACATTAGAAGGTTGCCCAATTTTTAACTGAGTAGATGCCAACATATATTGCGAAAAATCAAACGCAAAAATCTCTGAATCCGAATCACACACCTCGGTCATCCACTTGGTAAAGTGCCCTGTCCCACACCCCACTTCTAAAATCCGAAAGCCTGGATGAGACCACTTCCCCAACATATCCATCACAAACTGCATCCCCTTCAACCGACGCGTATACTCACCATAAACAATGTCCCGTCCAACAGCAACATCCTCAAGCAACCACTTTCGATTCAGATCTTCTGGAAAAATACTATGCGCCTCGTCCTCCTCAATAAAAAAATCGGGAATGCCTTCATGAATTGCATAACGTCGCTCCGAGGTCTTACAACAGAGTGTGCCATCTTCCAATACAAGCGTGCCCTTAGACACTGGACAACAAAATACCGAACCCAAATCATCTTTGCCCACTTGATCCTCCTATAAAAATTCTGATTGAGAAACAAACACTGATTGGTTCGACACACGCACAGAATTGTTTCATTCGTACGGTATTTTTCCTTCGTTTCGAATTCCAATTTGAACACTCACTCACTTCTAAGCGCATCTACCGGATGTGCAGTAGCAGCCGTAATCGCTTGATAACTCACAGTTTCCAACGCAATTACCAGAATCAACACACCGTCCAACACAAGCAAATAAATGGCAAACCCCATATCATAAGAAATGCCCACCATAACAAATCCTAAGTGGCACTTCCTATAACACACTAATTCCCCGCAATTCTTCCCTCGGACAGAACAATCCAGTAACCCGTCAAACAACCACTCAATTGCCCCTCAGTCACCCCATAAACCGTCCCCTTTTTAAAGGGGACCACAGGGGATTGCCTCTAATCCACAATCCCCACAAACAACCGACTGTATGCATCGGCCAACAAATCAACTTCCCCTTTCATGGCCGCACGTGCAAACACAACACCCGGGTTATCCGAACGCCGCGCCCGTGACAAAACGCCATACCCGCTCGGAGCACTTTGTTTTGCCACATCACGACTCACTTCAATCATTTCTGCCAAAGCACTGGCCAAGCCCATGCGCGCGCCAACGGTTCGGGTCAAAAGTTCATCGACTGGCAATCCGTCTCGCCATCCATGACGAATAGGCGTCAGCTCTCGTGCAGCATTGTATACCAACCCATGGGGTGCCACATACTGCCGCAACTGTTCCCAATTCCCACGCGCACCACATTCGGCCAACATCGCAATCACCCCAAATTCATCATCTTCAAAGTGATTAAACTGGCTCACTTCCGCGGCCATTTCATCCACGTAAGACCGCCATTCATCAACCCCGTCTCCCTCAGGTGGTTCTGGCAGATCCAGGCTTCCGCCCAAAAACGCCCCCATCGAAGCACCCGTTTGTTGCGCCGCCTCAAACCCTTTCCTTTGCAAACGTTCAGAAAGGTCCAGTGCCGCTTCGGCACCATGATTTGCCCGCACCCGTTCCAGAAAGGCAATAAAATGCTTTTTATCCAAGAACTTGCCCCTGCGTGTGAGGGATTCTCCCGCAACTTTCTCCAACTCTTTTAGCCCCGCGTCCGTCATACTCAAATGCGCCAACCCAAACATCGCGTCGTGCATCGGATGCACTTTTTCTCGCCCGATCAAACTGGGGTCACGTGTCAAATGTGCAACAATAGACAAATGATCTTGCGCAGATTTTTGACCTTCTTCTGTCACAGGCAGAATCAAGGCCAATTGATCCCCATCAAAGTCACCATCCATTAACTTGGAGCACAAGATAGGAACTTGAATCGCATCACCAGCGACACGCACGGGGTGGAATGCCATAAGAGAAGTAGGAGACAGGGCCGGTGCACGCGTCCCAACAACCCACATTCTGGCCATCAACCCATCCAAAACTTGTGCTGCTTTTTTTGACCGTTTTTTAACTTCAATGTCGCTGCCCAATTCCCGAGCGGCAAACGGCCCAAACAACGCCCAAGCCATTTCTTCAGGTACACCAATCTGATCATGTTTAAAATGCTTATTCGGCGTCATAACCGAGCGACCACTGAACAACACACGAGACTCAAACCGCAGATGTTCCCGTGTAATCAATGCGGCGTAAAATTCCTGCACCCGCTCAGACAACGTATCTGTTGCCCGTTCAACCAACACTTGGGGCGCACCATTTGCAATCATCTGCTCCAATCGGACATTGGCTTCTTGCACAGCCTCTCCTTCAGCCGAGTCCGCCACCCCAACATGTGACAACATCCCCGAGGACAACCAGGGGTGAGCTACCGCACGTGCCAACTTGAGATCACCAGATCGTTTTGCCTTAAAAGCCACACCCTCATCCCCAAGCGAAGCAACAACCCCATCATGTCCCAATCGATTGACCAATGCAAGATAACCCGCAGAAGGTGCACCTGCAGGTGATACCGGTCCCTTTGCCACACGGTCGGCCAATGAGTCCGCGTCTGGATGTATCGTAGAACACGTATTGAAAAATTCATTGATCAATGCCACAGCGCCTGATTCTTGCAAAGCTAGAAACTCCATCTCACCCAATCGTTGTGGTCGCTCGTCTGGGCGCACACCAAAGTGAATCTTATCACACACCCTATGGCTCAAACGACCCCAATAAACCCACCCCACAGTTGTCCGTCGGGGTAAAGCTTTCCCTTTTAAGGTAAGCTGTTCCATCCCATCTTCGGGCAAACCATTGGCCTTTAAACGCGTTTGTATCTCATCAATTGATGGCGCTCCCAAAGGCGGCACAATCACAGGTTTGCCCTCCGTCTTAGCCACACGCCCCAACACAGCTTCTCTCAATTGTCCGATGTTCAAACGAGAAGGCAAAGCGCACACACTCACAATCAATTCCACAGAGGTACCGTCAGGCAGCTGTGGCATTGCATCATCGGGTAAAATACGGGTGACCACACCTTTATTACCGTGCCGATTGCTCACTTTATCACCCACAGCCACCTGTTGCGGCTGCATCATTTTCTTCGACGCCGATTCACCAATCACAATCCCATCTTCATACGTATCGCCATCCCACGCCATAAATGCCGTCAGCAGGTTATACCCTTTCCAAAAATAAGGATTGTCCTCTTCGCAACCCGTTTGTACCAATGCAGGTTCCGTCTCAGGTTCCATCCCATCATATCGCGAAAAATAATCGCGCCAAGCACCCGCTTCATCACGTGGCCACTCAGGGTTCGGCACACCTACCCATTGCCGTACCATGTTCATCCCCATAAGCGACCGATTGGTATCGTTGTGTTCCAAAAATGGAACCGTAGACGCATTTGACCCCAACCGCATCGCAGGCGAATTGTCCACAATAATCAACTTACCACCCCGAATAGTCGCGCCCAATGCCACTTCAAAAATGCGCGCAATATTTGGCCCTTCAGGTGTCGAAAACAAATCCACACGCCCTTCTTGCGAAGGGTGCACCACATATCTGTCATCAACGGCTTCCCCCAAGAGCATGAAAAGCGTAATGCGTCGCAAATGGGTATGCATATCCACAGCATTTGTCATCTGTAAATATTGAGACGTGGGCTCCGTCAGAAAAAAGTCATGTATCCACTCAGACACGGGTAAACACGCCAAAACAGCATCCACACCATCCAAACCTTCGGGCACATCTCCAATCTGCGAAGCCAAAACTGCCAATATTTGTTCTCCCACACACAAAATATCGGCCTTCTCCAAATCCACCTCTGTGGGTCTTGCCACAACAACCCGCGTATGCCCATCAATACGAAACCGACCCAATGCATCACATTGTGGTATATCATCATAAACCACATCAATCACGCCCAGACTTCCCTTAACAGATAAATACAACCGACAACGATAGGTATCAACCGCCTCAACACGATACCCCTCCAAAGACACAGCATCTGCCAACAAATTTGGTAACCCTTCCCGCAAAAACCCATCCCAAGAAATCTTATGCCAAGGTGCCCGCGCATCAATCGCCATGAAATAACCTCCTATAAAAGTCTTCCCACTTAAACTTATCTAAACAAAATAGCTTCATCCGATAACATCAAACCCATCAGCTTAAGCAATCACCGATTTTCCGCGCAGATTCCGTGGTGCAACACAATTCATAAAAACCTAGGCGTTCGTAGGCTATATAATCCAGTGCATTCACTGAGGATATTTGCGGAAAATCAGTCTTCCCGGCACCTGAGGGACGGCATTTTTTGCTTACTTTTGTTTGCTGTTGAACAAAAGTAAGTCGTGCCGAAGGCAAACAATCTCAAAAGTTGTGATAAAACCTAATCCTTACCGGAAAAGGCCGAGTGTAGGTGCCTTTCACTTTTTACTTTTTACTTATCTACCCGTTTCCATTCATCTGCCAACTTCTTCCGTGCATGAAACAACCGCGACTTCACCGTGCCTTCAGGAATGCCCAAGCGCTTGGCCACTTCCCCAAGCCCCAATTCCTCATCGTGAACCATCTCAAACACTTCCCGTTTTTCCTCTGGCAAATCTGCAATCATCCGCCCCAACATTTGC
The DNA here is from genome assembly GCA_047619225.1 of Candidatus Latescibacterota bacterium. Lineage (GTDB taxonomy): Bacteria > Latescibacterota > UBA2968 > UBA2968 > UBA2968 > JABIFK01. The sequence goes on along the minus strand of JBLHJX010000004.1, from coordinate 31,089 downwards.
CGTTGCTCAGACTGCTCTACGTGTGCATCGGGCCCCAAAGACACATGATCGATCATCCAACCCGGAACCAAGTTTTCATCCTCATCTTCATCATACATCGATGGCATTTCCAGTGGCTGTTCACGCCTGCGCTTTTTTCCTCGCAAGTGATTCAACGCCAAATTCGTCGCGATCCGAAACAACCATCCCTGAAACGCACCTGCACCAGACCACTGGTCTGCCCGATTCCACACACGCAAAAACACTTCCTGCGCGACATCATCGGCAGCCCCAGCATCCCGAAGCATCCGCGTCAAATGATCGGTAACCTGGCCAATATACCGATCAAATAACACCGCAAATGCTTCAGAATCGCGCTTCATAATACGTTGTATCAACTCGGCATCCGACAGATTCATAGATATCCCCTGCTACAATGACACCACACCTATTCTCTCGGTTCACATAAAAAATAAAAAGAGCGCATTTATCCAAAGTGCGCTCTTATTCGTCCATCAATGTACCAAGCAAGTTTCAAACTTTTTTTCTATTACAAAAAAGAGGGGCGCACCCTCACGAGCACGCCCCTCATCAACCAAAGAAATTTTACCCTACCACCTATCCAAGAACCCAAATAACCGGTTCAACAAGTGGCCTTCTCATCCTTTCATCTTTCATCTTTCACATTTCTTCTTCCTGCACCTATTCCATAATCACTTCGTCCAACAAATCATCCGCAACCACATCATCCAGCAAATCATCCGCCGTGGCAGCTTTCTTGCCTGCCAACAAAAAGAAACCAGCCAAATCTTCACCTGAGACCTGTTCAAAGAATGCAATTTCCTCTTCTACAACAACTCGAATCTCAGATCGATAAGGCCCATCCAAAACACTTGCTTCAAGCTGGCGATCCATTAAATGCAAAACTTTTTCTCGAATCTCAGAACGCATAATACCGTCCTTAAAACACGTCGACTCAAACTGAGACATTTCTTCTGACGACGGTATCAACGTCTCCAAATCCAAAGCCAAAGCCAATATCAAGTTGCGCAGCAAGCCCTCAAAAGACCGCCCTTCTGAAACCATCTGCTGCAACTGCTCAAGGGCTTCATTTGGAATGGAATTCAGAAAATCCATTCGAGCTTGGGTTTGCAAGAATATCCCGTAATCAATGCGGGCATCCACCAACTGCGCTTCTTCCTCCAAATCATCAGGCAGTCGTGTCCAAGTTTCAGGAACCAATGTTGCCCAACGCTTCAAGTTGCGATGTTCCTCTTGCAAAAAGGCGGCAGTAGGCCGTGTCAACAACCCCAAACTTCCTTTTCGAATTTCCTCCAGTTGAAAAAAGGCAATTTGATACCCTTCCTTTCGGGTCGCTTCAAAATCGCCTTTACCCAAGCATTCAACGGCCCGATTGAGATCGCCTTGAGACAAATTCCACAATCCCATATCCAAACAAATCAGGGCCTGACGGACCCCACGCTCCAACCCAGAACGGGCAATTGCAATACCCGATCTGTTGCGCTGGCCATAATACAAACCCTTGGCACGCAAAAAACCCAACAAGGCATCCGTTGTTTGAGGCGGAAGCTTATTAAAACGCACCCCCAATGCAATGGCCTGCCCCACAAAACTTTCGTCATCAATCTGAAAACGGCTCAGATCTAATCTCGCGAGTGGATTCATTCTAAATCCTCCCATCCATCAAACTGCCGTTCCCAGGCACCACGCACCATTGCGCTCATCACATCTGGAGCTGCCTCATAAAGTGAATCCATAACTTCACCGACCTTCTCATCTTCAATAAATTTGCTCGGCAAGGGACCCACAGCACTGTCTTCAGAAAAGACACGAAACATATCTACGCCCCAGTTCACACCATCGATTTCAACGGACGTTATGGTCTTGTTCAAATTGAAATGATGGATGCGTGTGGTCAGTGCTTCTTCCAACAACTCAGGTTCCACACTGCGCAACAATTCTGCGCGTTTATTGGCATCCCGAAGCTCCGCCAAAGCCTCCAACCATTCCCAGGTTACTGCCGCACGCGCCTCGGCATTGTCCACTGGGTCAAGGGTTTCAGCCACGGTTCGGCTAAATGCACCAGGCGTCATCGCCTGAATTAATCGGGTATTAAATCGCTTTTCCTCCCCATCATAAGCAATCAAACCTGTTAGCAACTCTGTAGGCAACAGACTCACCACTTGTGTGTGATACCCCGGATTGCCTTTCCCATCCATACCCGTAATGGAAAGGGCTTCTTCCGGATCTTCATCCACAACAACCAGTGCGGCTTGTGCTTCAATCGGCAATGCCTGCACCAAGGCTTGGGCTTCTTCCCGCTTTCCTTCGCGCAGCAAGGCCCGCATTTGCCCACTCTGTTCCGCCACTTCCATAAACCCACTCGACCAAGCCCCTACCACCAAACGGTCTTCTTGTACCTCCAATGGTTGTGGTTCAGGTTCTGCTTGAATCCCGGAGCTATCAAACAAGTGTGCGTTAAGGTCGAGCAATCCCCTTTCAACTTTTTCCTGACACGGCACGCATAATTTCGCGTCAGGAATGACTTGAAGACGTGCCATCGAAATGACTATCTCACAAACAGAACAAGTGACTTCCCCCTCACCCCCGAAAGGCTGCTGGTTCATACAGGCCCTCCTAAAAGAGTCGCCGATCCCTCCAGAAAATTCTGGAGACAGAACAAAGTAAATTTAATCATTTACAAATCCTAAGTCAATACATAAATTATTGTTAATAAATAGTTTACAAACTTGACAAAACAACCCTTTTTTGTTATATCATTACCGTGGCTGGGAAAGAGCAGAGTAACTCATTTCCGGTTTTTTTTATGTACATAACCCAAACCTTTCACCTGTATTCGATACCAGATACACCTTGACAAAGTATTCTTAGGTCTCTATTTTTCAACCTGTTGAAAACGCAGGACGAACACCACATTGTTTCGTAAAAGTTATATCTTCATCCCTCACCAACAATGTATCTAACCTTTGGCGTATTATGGCACAAATTCTTTTGTTGGCCGACGAAGCACACGGCGCACGTTTAAAATCCGATTTGGGATATATTGGCCATCAAGTAGACCATGTACCTCTGCGTGATCATTTGGCAACCAATACAACGCTCATACCTGTCGATACGGTAGAGCTTCTCATCGTTGTCCCCGACACCTCTCCCGAACGCCTTGCCCAAATTTTAAACCGAGTCCAGCACCAAGATCTGCCCCTTTTGGTTATCACTGACGAAATGACCGCCCTAAATCTCGACTTTTCTTTGGGCATTAACGATTTCATCATTACCCCATATAGTCTGCGCGAGCTTGAAGCACGTTTGCGCCTTTCGTTGTGGAACGACGACCGCCCCATCGACGAACACACCATCAAAATCGAAGAACTAACCATCAATACCATTCGGTATGAAGTGCGTGTCAAAGGCGCCCTTATCGAACTTACGCTTAAAGAATACGAACTCATCAAACATCTTGTTAGCCATCAAGGACGTGTGTTTACCCGATCCGATCTCCTTGACAGCATTTGGGGATACGACTATTATGGCGGCATGCGAACCGTTGATGTACACATTCGCCGCTTGCGCTCAAAATTGGGCGATATTGGCAATGCAATCGCTACCGTGCGCGGTGTGGGTTACAAATTTGACCAGAGATGATAAAGCATAGCGACTACTTGATATAAAAAAGCCCCAGTGTGTTAAAACACTGGGGCTTTTTTAATAGGTTCTTTATAAGGGAAAAATCAACGCCCTTTACACGCGCTTACTTCGTGGCCTCATTCACGGCATTCAACAACGTCGAAATCATCACAGGTTTCCGCAAGGTCGTAAAAACGCCCAACCCATCTAAGCGTCCTGCCACTTCATCATCAGGAAAATGCCCCGTCATCACAATCACGGGAACAGTATACCCCTTATCACGCAACGTTTGAATGGCTTCAAAACCATCCATCTCGGGCATAAACAAATCGAGAATCAACATATCAAAATCGGTATCCGCTAAAAGCCGGATGACTTCTGCACCGTTGCTAACAGCCGAGACTTTATGCCCATTGCCAGCCAACATTTCTGAGTAGATAAGCAAAATATCTTTTTCATCGTCTGCCAGTAGAATTTTCACCAGAATATATCCCTATCAATTTCAAACGGATCGATCACCTTAGCAATATCGATCCCCACCATCACGATCTCCCAAGGCTGCGACCACATCTCTCACACGTTGCGACCCATCGCGTGGTAAAATAAGCAATGCATCTCCCGTGTCCACCACAATTAAATTGTCCACATCCACCAACGCAATCAATTTATCTTGCCCACCATAAACGGTCACATTTTTGGCATTCAAAGAAACCACATTTCCGTTCAACAAATTACCATTTTCGTCCACTGGCAAAACATCGGTCAACGCGCCCCAACTGCCAATATCACTCCAATCAATATCGGCTTCCAATGTAGCAACCTTCGGTGCGCGTTCAATAATGGCATTATCAACCGCAATTTCTTTCATTTGGGGGTAAACTGCCTGAATCACTGCCGCTTCTTGATCTGTGCCAACCGCAGCCCCAATTTCTTGTAAGGACGCATAAATCTCGGGTTCATACTCGGCAAACAGATCCAAAACTGCGCGCGCTTTCCATACAAACATATTGCTGTTCCACAAATATTGCCCGCTCTCAACATAGGTTTTTGCCCGTTCTGTATCGGGCTTCTCTTTAAAACCGCCAACCGCATAAACTGGCTCATCGTTCACTGTGGCAGCAACATCGCCTTTTTGAATATACCCAAAGCCCGTATCCACGCGCGTCGGTTTCACCCCAATGGTAAATAAAGTATCCGGCATATCATGCAATGCATCAGCAGCAACTTGAAGCAACCGACAAAATTCCTCGGGTTTGCCAATATGATGATCAGACCCCAAGCTCGCGATGGTGCATCCTGGGTAACGCGTTTCTAAAAGAATACATTCCAAACCCACAGCAGGGCCCGTATTGCGCAAAGCAGGCTCAACAATCACCTGGGTTAAGGGGATGTCAGGCAACTGCTCACCCACCACACCTACCAAATCAGTACCTGTCGATACATAAATATCTTCGAGGTCTGCAACTGGCCGTATCCGAGACACAGCCTCTTGAATCATGGTCTGCCCACCCACCAAAGCATGAAACTGCTTGGGTTGCGTCTTACGACTAAATGGCCACAAACGTGTGCCAATGCCACCTGCCCGAATCACAACCTTCATAATCACCCTCAAAGTTCAATGAAAACACCGCCGACCAACTGTATTTTCGAAAATATCCCCAAAATGATCTCCAAATCCCCACCCCTGCCTTAGTTTAACCTCCAATCACTCAAAAAACAACGAAAAACAATTCCTACCAGAAATCACATCCCCGCTTCATAGTTCATCGCCCATTTTCCATTTTCCATTTTCCATTTTCCATTGTCAATTGCCTTTGAATCCCTTGCCGTATGCCTATTATTTTGATATCTTTACCCTCAATTCGCACAAAGCAAGTCCAAATAGGAGCTTAAACAATGGCACTGACCGCCACAACTTTAGAAGAGACGTATCAACAGATGGCCGAGAAGCTCAAAGGCATTGTACCCGAAATTGAGCTCAAATACAAAGCAGAATTGGCCTACGAAATCAACAAATTAAAGAAAGAACGCGGCGCTATCATCCTCGGGCACAACTACATGGAGCCGGCACTCTTTTGCTCTGTGCCCGATGTGGTAGGGGATTCACTCGAACTGTCTCGCAAAGCGGCAGAGACAGATGCCGATCCCATCGTTTTTTGTGGCGTGCGCTTTATGGCCGAAACGGCCAAAATTCTCAACCCCACCAAAACCGTGCTTTTACCTGCCAAAGTTGCTGGATGTTCACTTGCTGAAAGCATCACAGCCGAAGATGTTCGCAACTTGCGCAAACAGTTTCCAGGTGTTCCCGTTGTCACCTACATCAATACGTATGCCGATGTCAAAGCCGAAACAGACATCTGCTGCACCTCTGGCAATGCCCACAAAGTGGTAGAATCTCTCGATTCAGACACCGTTATCTTTTTGCCCGACGAATACTTGGCCGCCAATGTGGCCAGAGAAACAGGCAAGACCATCATCTTTCCCACCAAAGACATGCCAGCAAACCCCAAGCCAGGCCTCGATTATCAAATGGTTGGCTGGCATGGACGTTGCGAAGTACACGACCAATTCACAGTGCAAGACATTATCAATGTGCGCGAACAGTTTCCCGGCGTGCTCGTTTTGGCCCACCCCGAATGCAGTCCCGAAGTCGTTCAAGCCTCTGACTTTTCAAGCAGCACGTCTCGTATGGTAGATTATGTGCGCAACATGAACGCCGACCGCTACCTGCTCCTGACCGAGTGCAGCATGGCTGACAACATCGCCGCAGAAAACCCTGAAAAGGAAATGGTCGGCCTGTGTAGCATCCGCTGCCCACACATGAATGAGATCACACTCGAAGACACACTCAATGCCCTCCAAAACAACGAGCAAATCATCGAAGTGCCCGAAGACATTCGCATTCGTGCCCTCCGCTCTGTGGAACGCATGCTCGAAATCGGGTAAGCAGTTTTTTCTGACATCCAGCGCACAACGAAGACTCTCATCGCTCAAATGACCTCATCATGTATTAAAAAAAACGGCTACCAAATCTGGTAGCCGTTTTCTATTTATCCAGCTACACCTCATCCATCCTCCGCCAAAACGCTGCCGGGTCCTACAATAGTATCCGGTGATTCTGAGCTCTATTTCTATCCACCACTCACCAAATTTCCAAAAAACCCAATAAACCGCAAAAAATCACCGAAAGCGATTTGACCATCCCCATCAAAGTCCATGCGCCCGTCAAAATCTAAATCTGAATCACGCAATCCAAACCGCACTGCAAACATCAAAAAATCACCAAAGCCCACCTGATCATCCCCATCAAAATCACCAGAGATACCACCAACTGCCCGCAAACGCACCACTGCCGAAGCTGTTTTGCCCTCCTGATCACGAATGGTATAAGTGAAAAAATCTGATCCGCTAAAGCCTTCCCCCACCCGATAATGCACCTTTTGATCACTGTTCACAATCACCAATTCGCTATATCGCCCCGGTGTCACAGCCACCACCGAAATCGTATCTCCCTGAAACGTGTCATTGTCTAAGACCGATAGATTTACCCGATCACCAACCGCCACAAACGCTTCATCATCCAATGCTTGAGGCGCTGTCACATCATCAATCACAGAAACATAAACGATCGATTGGTCCGAATGGCCATTTGTATCCTGCATCACATACGTAAACTGATCTTCCCCTACAAAGTTACTTGGCGAGCGATAAAACACCGAACCGTCCGCATTTTGTAAAACCTGCCCACCCATCAAACCCTTACCAACAGATGTCAAAAGCAAAGAATCGCCCTCGGCATCACGATCATTCAACAAGACGGAAACCACCGCGCCACGCCCAGAAAACGCAACAATCGAATCAACCACCGCCTCAGGGGCAGCATTAAAAGCAACCACTGTCACACGCAGCACGGCAGCAGTTTGGTTGTTTAAATCATCCGTTACGATATACACAATCTGGTCATTCCCTACAAAACCATCCAAGGGCATATACACAATTTGATGGGTAGAAACATCCCAATGGGCCGTCCCATGCCACGCCGGCGAAACCGCAACCTCCATAACAGAACGGAGTAACCGATCATTGTTGAGCACGCTGCGTTTCAAAACTGTGTTCTCAACGACCTGGGCCTCATCATCTACGGCAATTCCAACCGTCAAACCCTTATCAGCCACGGCCGTCACCTCAACACGCACCCGATGGTCCAAATCATCTGCCCATGTATAAAAAAAACGATCCGACCCCACAAACCCAGGTGCAGATCGATAATAGATGCGCCCATCTAATAACGGAAAAGCATGGGCATCAAATCGCTGTTCGGTGATACCCGAAACAGATATAGGTCGCGTTCCCAAATATAAATCGTTCGCCAAAACATCCAAAACCTTACCCTGCCCAATACCCAGTATGACCGTATCGGGCATTGCAGTAAGCATCTCTTCAAAAAGCCGAACATAAATGACAACGTGCCCATCCCCCCGTTCACCATCCACATCAATCGTATACAAAAAACCGTCCTCACCCACAAAATCGGGTTGGGGACGGTAATGCACGCTGCCATCACTATTGAGAACAACACGTTCACTAAATTCGCCCGAAGATACAGTCAAAATGGGCGTCGATCCCTCAAACATATCGTTTGTTAATACATCAATATTCGCCCGGCTGTTTTGACCCACATAAACCGTATCAGGCACAGTAATCACAGCCCCAAATGCAAAGCCAGTGTTCCAGATCAGCCCACATATACATAACAAGAAACACATAAAAAATGCCCTTCCGAAAACAACCGACCCGCCTTACCCACCACTACCCGAACGACCAAAAGACCAATGAATTACAAAAACCAACTTTCCTTTTGACACTCATCGTCTATTATTCATGGCCTTCAAAAACTTCCGTTTTGTATAACCCATTTTGAAATTTCAAAAAAGCTTCTTTTGTCATGTCGGGTTCATAACCATCCATCACCCGTCTGGCCTCGGTAGCATCACCATATAACAAGTCCACAGCCATCAATGCCAAAGATTTTGCAGGGCCAATATATCCCATCTCTTTGTCTGAAATATGCCAGTCAACACTGTGTCCAGGCCCATAGGCGCCCGACATATACGGATGCAACGCAGGCATCACATGAGACAGATCACCCATATCCGTAGACCCCGTTCTATGGCCAATCTCGCTGAACGCATCTGCACCAAACAAATCTTGCGCATTAGATTTAAACAAACGCGTTAATGCAGCATTATTTTTTAAAGGCATATATCCCGGCAACGTCTCAATCTCAACCTGCGCGCCCATGGCCAAAGCACCCGCTCGAAGTGCACGGTCAACTTTGGCATTGGCATCCAAAATGGCCTCTGTCGTACGCCCACGCACGTAGGTCTCCATACATACTTCTGCGGGCACAACATTCACCAGATCACCACCCTTGGTGATCACTGGATGAACGCGGATCGCATCTTCATCCTGAAAGGTTTCTCTTTGCGCATGAATCGCATTCAAAGCAATTTGTGCCGCGCTTAAAGCATTGATGCCTTTGTGGGGCGCCCCACCGGCATGTGCTGCTTTTCCCAAAAAGCGAATCGTTTTGGCTACAAATCCATTAGACGATGCCGAAACAGCTGTGGGGCTCATGCCTGATTCGCTGTGCGTATGAATCATAATTGCCATATCAATATCGTCAAAATGCCCCAATTTGATCAATTCGGGTTTGCCCCCCAAAAAGCTTAGTTTGCCCTCTTTAACCAACCCTACCCGATATCCAACTTCCACATATTCCTCAGCAGGTACAGCAAAAAATACAATGGTGCCAGCCAAATCATCTACAACTTTGCTATCTACAATGCCCATCATCGCACCCATTAAACCCGCAATTTGCGCATTGTGTCCACAGGCATGTGCTGCACCTGTCTCGGGGTTGGCTTGCGGATGATCAGATACCAATAACGAATCTAATTCGCCAATAAGGGCCACCGTAGGCCCAGGTTTTTTGCCCCTCAACACCCCTTTCACACCCGTAATAGCCAGCTCCGTCTCGTTGGGAATGCCAAATTCGTCCATCGTCTTTGTGACCAATTTTGCCGTTTCAAATTCTTTGAAACCCAATTCTGGATTCACCATAATGTGATCACCAATTCGACAAATTTGATCCCGCCGCCGGTCTATCGCTTCACATATGCGCTTCTTTATATCTTCCTTGCTGGTCATAAAGACCTCCCAAAATAGAGAAAAGAGAAAAGAGAAAAGAAAGAATAAAATTCCTGGCATCTTCTTTCTTCTCTCTTTTCTCTTCTATTTTTTACCTTATTTTCAACAACAAAACCAACAAAATTGGAGTGACCACTGCTTGCAGCAAAATAAACCTTACCAATACTTGTGTATTAGACCATCCCCAATTATGGCGCACATGGTCGTGCAAGGGATACCGGACTTTTTTAAAAATACCGATTTTTAAAAAACGTAACAATGCTACTTTTAACAACCCCGTTGCACCATTCACCAAGACTACGCCAGCAACAACAACAATCAAAAATGGGTTGCCACAGGCCAATACCAACATCCCCAAAAACAATCCCAAAGGCCGTGAGCCAGCATCACCCATAAGCACCGAACTCGGATTGGCATTGTGCCACAAATACCCTGCCAAACAGCCCGTCATTACAAATGCCAAGATGGCCCAACCGGCACCATCGGGGTAATGCGGTACCAATAGATATTGTGCAATAAATCGGTGCCCAACAATACCATACAATGTCCCACCCAAATAAATAAAAGCCAAACCACAAAGGCTACTAGACAATCCATCAACGCCATCGGTGCAATTGGTTGCATTAATAGCCAACCATAACAACACAGAAGCAAGAGGTACAAAAAGCCACGGAGATACAGTTAGCGTTGATTTTAGCAAGGGCAACCACATCTGAACAGGTTCACCCTGACATATTACCAAAGCCGCCAAAGCCGAAATCACCAAATCAAATGCGGCCATGCGATACTCACTCCAGCCGCCACTGCGATCATCCAAAAACCCAACCCACATTGCCAAAGACAAACATCCCAACATCTCCAAATAACGCAGATGCAAGGGCATAAACAACACACCAGCTAAAATGAAAATTGGTATAAAGATAACGCCAGCACCAACAGGCTTGCCCTCACTTTGTGCCGAACCAACAGCAAAAGCGCGTCCTTGGTCTTTGGGCAACAAATGCCAAAGGCGGGGTAGCAACCACCAAGTGAGCAAAGCGGATAGTGCGGTGCCCAATCCTGCCAGAAAGAGATAGGATGTAAAAAGCCGAAACGGCCCATAAACCCCAAAAAGTTGTTCACCCAACCACAAAAACACGTGTACGCTCCCATTTTCGAATGATTTTGAATTGCGTCTTCAATGTATGACCATCCATTAAAAAGGGCAAGTACGAACCACGTCAAATCACCTAATTTGACAGATACTTCCGCGATTTCACGACAACCACCAAGCCCACCCTTGCACTCCACACTGAATAACAGATTAATAAACAATAACTTAACACTTTAACTGCTACTTGGCACACCTATTGCCTTAACATATAATCAAACCAGCCAGCGACCACGATGGAGCCGATCTAAATCCGTTGGGGGTCCCATTGAATCGGTAAAGAAAAGCCAAACCTCAGCTCTCTCATTTCTTTGGAATATATTACCCAACAATTCACTTTTTGGGAAACCCAATGGCAAAAATTTTGGTAATCGACAGCGACCCACAGATGGGAAAAGCCCTCAGTAATCACCTCTCCCAACACGGGTTTCAAGCTGCTTCAGTTCTCAACGGAGTCGACGCAGCCAAACTCTTAAATCATGACATGCCCGATCTGACCATCATAGACCAGGACGTATCACTCACAGGTATCAAAACAGCCCAAATTCTTCGTATCAAACCCGAAAACATGAAAATGCCCATTTTGCTTGGCCTTAAACCCGGTGCACCAGAACATACCCGTAAAATTCTAAAATCGGCAATGGAGGGAGGGGTTTCCTGGGTCATCGCACGCCCCTATAACCCATTGCGCATCATTGAAAAAATCCATGAACAGTTAGACAAAAGTGCCAAATCACAAAAACCACCCCTCACAAAAGATGAACTCAGTTTTCACATTCGCAAACAGATTCGCACACTCACCGACTTGCCAACCCTCTCGCCTGCACAACAAAAATTAATCAACATTCTCTCCGTTGATGATGACAAGGTGGATGTCGATGGACTCATTGAGGCCATCCAATCAGACCAAGGTCTCTCAATGCGCACATTGCGCATCGCCCGATCTGCAGGATATGGGTTTCAAGGCAACCTTCTGCCCACCGCTGTAACATTTTTGGGTATGAAAATCATTCGCCAAATTGTTCAAAGTGCCGCCATCTTAGATGTATTCCAGCAAGATGAAACCTACGCAGGCGCTTTAGACTTTCGTGCCTTCTGGGAACATTCGATGGCTTGTGCGATGATTATGCAACTCATCTCCCGTGACAACATGGCATCCAAACATTTCATGGCCGGGCTTCTACATGATGTGGGCAAACTCATTCTCGACTTTAGTTTCCCACCCTTTGCAAAAGCCATAGATCAACAAGCAAGGAAGACAGGCCAACCACGAGAACAAGTAGAAAAAGATATTATTGGCATTAACCACGCAGAAATTGGTCAAGAAATTGCCACATTGTGGAACTTGCCCAACGAAATCTCCGAAAGCATTGCCAACCATCATCACCCAGGTTTGGCATCTCGCCACAAACTACTCACGGGTTTGGTTTACACAGCTGATGTTATCGCGAGAAAGATGGAAATTGGGGAGAGCGGCAACTTCGCACCGGCAGAAATCACAGATCCATTTGCAGCAAAAATACGCCTGCCCATGCCTATGCAGGATCTGCTCGAAAAGAAGGAAGAGATAAGACAGAAAATAGACAGCATCCTTTCTTCCTAAGCCAAATTTCATTGACCATTTGCATGCTTTTTAAAAAACCCCTTGACGCCAGCACCCAACCTGTCTATTTTCTTCACCAACGCAAATAACTTAGGATTTAACAATGACCGTATTCCAAAAAGACATGGGCAATGTAAATGTTCAGAACGCAAAATGCGTCCTGTCTGCAAATACGTCTGCGCATACCGCCCATCATATGCATCATCATATGATGTTTTTTCTTATGCGCTCGGCGGTGAAGATCTGATTTAATGACCCTTATGTTTTAAGCCCGCTGTCGCATACCGACAGCGGGCTTTTTTTGTTTTCAAATGGTTAAAACCGAACTTATTGCCCATCAAATATCCAAGCGCAAAGGCGAGCTTTTTTTACGCCTTGCCGGCGACAGAATTTACATCAGCGGTCAAGCAGTCACCATTTTCAAAGGTGAACTCTGTACCTGACCACAAATCTTTCTTCTTACGTCTCACACCTTACAAAGGAGCCCATCGTGGCAATTGATCATCACCAACTCGAAGAAGGCCAAGAACTGCATCTCGATTTTAAAAAGCTAACAAAAGTCGCCCAGACCGATCATCCCGTTATTCCTGTTGCCGTACAAGATGTTGACAGCAAAGCCGTCTTACTCATAGGCTATGTGAATGAATTGGCATTGCAATACACACTTGAAAATCGCGTGGCCACATTTTGGAGCACGTCACGCAACGAATTGTGGATCAAAGGTGCCACATCGGGCGATGTGCTCGAACTCATAGATGTGCGCGTCAATTGTGAACAAAATTCGTTGTTATACATCGTGCGCCTCAAGGGTGGCGGATCGTGTCACACCAAGGAAAATGATCAAAGCCGATATGGGTGTTATTATCGCAGCATTCAAAACAGCACCCTCACATTTACAGATCCCAAAACAATATTTGAAAATTGTCGATGAGTTACTCATCACACCCACAATGCTCATTGCCCGTGAAACCATTCCCGAACTGATCGCCTTTGGTGATCTTCTTAACGGGGGGCTCGAAGCAGATAGACACCAGATGATCAAACGCAACATAGATCCACAGTTGAAAGAACGGGTGATAAAAATGTTACCTGCCATGCGCTCGCCAACGGTCAGTCTACTTTCAGACCAGGCATTCGCAATCGAAACCGTCATACCCAAATCGCGCACAGCCGAACTATTGATCCAACTCCGAACCCTTGGCGCAACCGATATTGTCGTTATGAGCCTCAATGCCGTTGTGCTATAACTTTCTCCCCAAAATTCTCAGTTGATCGAACGGGTACCTCGTTATATATTGAACCCGCAAATCGGGGAAAGACAGATGGTATCTGATCAGAGGAAGGAATCACACGTGGGTTATGATCTCAAAGTTTTTACAGGCAATACCAATCGGCCACTCGCCCAAGAAATTTGCAACATTCTCGACATGGAGTTAGGGCAAGCAGTTGTGGGCCGATTTCCGGGTGGGGAAACACAAGTACAAATTGATGAAAACGTACGTGGATGCGACATCTTCATCGTGCAGCCCATTTGTACAAACGAAGAAGAAGGTGTCAACCCCAACGACGCATTGATGGAACTTCTGATACTTACCGATGCAGCCCGTCGAGCCTCTGCCCGACGCATCACCGCAGTGCTGCCCTATTATGGGTATGCCCGGCAAGACCGCAAAGACCGCCCAAGAGTACCCATTACCGCCAAACTCGTTGCCAATATGATTTACACAGCAGGGGCACGCCGAGTACTCAGCCTAGACTTGCACTCCAACCAGATTCAAGGTTTTTTTGATATCCCTGTCGACCATCTCTACTCCATCAACATTTTTGTTGAATATCTCCTTAAAAAAAAGATGGAAAATCTCGTCGTGGTATCCCCCGATGAAGGGGGCATCAAAATGGCCCGGGCATACGCAGAGCTTCTCGGTGCGCCATTGGCCATTGTAGACAAACGTCGATGGAGTGGCCAGAAGACAGAAATTCTAAACGTCATTGGCGATGTCAAAGGCAAAAACGTCGTGATTATCGACGACCTCATTTCAACGGGCGGCTCACTCACCGAAGCCGCATCGGTCCTCCGAGACAAAGGCGCACTTGAAATTAATGCCGTCATCGTTCACCCTGTTTTGGCAGGCCCAGCCATTGACCGCATCGAAAATTCTGTGATCTCAGAGCTGATTGTTGCCAATTCCATTCCACTGCCCAAACATGCTCTAAATGGCAAAATCAAGGCCCTTTCTATTGCCCCCATCCTCGCCGAATCGATCCGCCGCATCAATAATGACGAATCGGTAAGCAATCTCTTCGCCAACGCGAAAGTAGAAGGATAATCGAACAGCCAAAAAAAGGGGCAGATGCTTTAGCATCTGCCCCTTTTCTCTAAAAATCTCTACCGAAATCGCATCCAACAAGACCGTTCTCAACATTCAAAATCAATACATCAAGGATCAAACCTATCATAGATGTCAGAAGTGACCTACTTTTACAAAACCGCACTCGCAATGACATTCGACAACCTGGGTCGTAAAATTTTCGCTGCATCCGCCTGATTCGTCAGTAACACAAAGCTCACACCCGATTCAGGGTCCATCCAAGCAACCGTTCCAGTTGCCCCACCATGCCCAAATGTTCGTGGTGATACCAAGTCGCCATACAAACCAGCATCTCGCAACCGCCATCCCAGTCCCCACCGATAACGCAATTTTCCACTTGCAGGTAGATCAGGCATCTCACGTGTTTGATCCTGAGTCATAGCCCTTACAGTCGCTTCACCCAATACACGCACGCCCTTCCAACTTCCCCCATTCAAAAACATCTGACACAGCGTGGTCAAATCGGTTGCGGTCGTAAACATCCCTCCCCACGGTGCCCCAAAGCCATGCCAGTAGTCCGAATTCCAATCCCAATCCGTTCCACCGCCACCACCATCGCCACCCTTAGGGATCTTAATTTCGGAAATACGATCTGTGCGACCCATCTGTTTACCCAAGGAAGAATCAGCCAAACCCAAAGGATCGAAAAACTGAGACTTCAATATCTCAGGCATCGGGCGCCCTTCTAATTTCTCAACAACAGCACTTAAAATCGCAATGCCACAACTTTGATAAGAAATGTTCGTGCCTGGCTCAAACAGCAAATCCAAATCACACATTTTATCTACAAAAATAGAAAGGGGCTGATGTGTTTGCCGAAGGGATTGGTTATCGGGCAACATATCGGGCAATCCTGACGTATGAGTCAACAAATGCCGCAACAAAATCGCATCTTTGCCTCGGTTTCCAAACTGAGGCAAATAATCCGATGCCCGATCATCCAAACACAATCGCCCTTGCTCAATCAGCTTCATCACCGCGGCACAAACAACGGGCTTGGTAATCGATGCTATCAGGAAAAGGGTATCCTGTTCAACGGGCTCACCTCCTTCCCTCAGCTCTCTCTGACCAACCGCAACAACCGGCAAAGCCTTGCCATTGCGAGCCACCTGCATCACGGCCCCCATCAACTGCCCATCTGCCACCGTATTGTTTAACAATGCCATCGCCTCTGAAAACTTTTCTTCAGAAATGCCGATCTTTTCGGGTTGCGTTACAATTTCTATCATATATCTATCACCGTGTAATGAGGTGTTTTTCCAATGCCTTTACAACCGTCTTCATCGCCTTAATTCGCGCATACATTTTGTTATTGGATTCTACAATTGTCCAGGGCGCGTAGGAAGTATGTGTGTGAAATAACATATCATCAACAGCTTCCCGATATTGCCCCCATTTTTCTCGATTACGCCAATCGTCATCCGTGATTTTCCACAACTTAGCGGGTGTTTTTTCGCGATCTTTAAAACGTTTCAATTGCTCATCCGAGTCAACATCAACCCAAAACTTAAAGATCAAAGCACCATGGTTGGCCAGCATCTCCTCCATCTCATTAATCTCTTGGTAGGCTCGTTTCCACTCGTTCTCTTCTGCAAAGCCCTCAACCCGTTCCACCAAAACACGTCCATACCACGACCGGTCAAATATTGCAAAATGCCCAGCCTTAGGCATCTTCATCCAAAACCGCCATAAATAATGATGTGCCAATTCAACATCATTGGGCGCTGCAATCGGAATCACTTCATACCCACGCGGATCCATGCGACGCACCAACCGTTTGATATTGCCCCCCTTGCCTGCCGCATCCCACCCTTCATAGATCATCACCACAGACAAACGTCGCAAATAGACTTCATGCTCAAGCTCCCAAAGCCGCTGTTGATAGATCTTGCGTTGACGGTCATATTGCGCCCGCGTGAGTGCCTTAGATAAGTCAGCCGAATCCAACAAAGACTTCGACCTAGGCTTTAATTGAATCGCAGGAGCCTGCTTAGCTTCTTCTCGCTTCCTAAGCTGTCTGCCCATTTCATCAATAATCGTCTCAAAAACTGTCATCCCAGCAAATCGCCAATTCTGAGATGGCACAACATGCCAAGGTGCATGTTCACTGTCGGTGCGGGCAAGCATTTCTTCTATGGTTTCTTGATATGTATCATATTGCGCGTGCTTCTTCCAATCATAATCTGTAACCCGCCAAGCCGTCATTGGGTTTTTCTGCAGTTTCTTAAATCTTATCTTCTGCTCCCCACGAGAGATATGCAAAAAGAATTTAATAATGATATGACCATCGTCTGTCAACTGTCGCTCGAAACAATTCACTTCATCATATGCCTTCTTAACAGGCAATCTCTCCATCATAGGATCCATTTTTTCAACAATGAATCGACTATACCAACTTCGGTCATAAATGGCCATGCGACCTTTTTTAGGAATTTTTGTCCAAAAGCGCCACAAAAAGGGTCGGTAAAATTCTTCCGGATTAGGTGCCAAAGTTGAATGCACCTTTACCCCACGCGGGTCAAGTGTCAGCAAAAGCTCATTGATCAACCGACCTTTTCCTGCAGCACCCCACCCTTCAAAAATAAGGGTAATGGGCACATTCATCTCATGTGCTTGGCGCTGAAGTTGCCCCATATTAATCTCCAACGCTTCCATTGAGGCATCATAATCTTCTTTTGATAACTTCTGCGACAGATCAACCGCATCTAATAGTCCCATAACCATCAACCCTTAATCCAACTTCGAGAATCGGGAACGTCCAACCAGTTCCCATTTTGTAAAACCGATTGTTGGCTCACAAGCCCAGGCAATGTCATATCCATAGCTTCATGAATACCAATAGGACAAGCCTGCTCGCCCGTAACACTTTTCACAAAATCCAAAACTTCAAAAAAGTCACCCCCACCATGCCCAGCATTTAACGCTGCTTCAGGCGGGTTGCGCCATAGGTCAGGCATATAGTCGGCTTCCAAATCCATCAAATCCATCCATGTATTTCGATCTTCACAAAGATCCGCTAACCAAATGCGATGCGTCTCTCCCCGACTGCGTGCAGACTCATAACACCCTTTGGTGCCCTGAAGCTGATAATTTGTCATCGAATGCGGTCGTTCTGACAACATATCAACCCTAATTTTCACAAGTCCACCGCTGGCCATCTTGCACAACATCACACACGAATCTTGATTCTCATACTTATCGCCCCGTGGGTCTTCGTAGTGATGCCCACTGCCCTCACAACAGACGCGTACAACCCGATCTTGTGGCATCCACTGCAAGATGGGCCCTAAACTGTGCGTGCAATAAGTGACCCCATCAATGCCCGTCTGCCACTTCCGACGCCATTTGGTAATCTCATTCAACTCTTTGAGTTCGTGAACATATTCCCCATCACCATAATATACCTCGCCAAACAAACCCTGGCGTACCAATTCTTTGACCAACACATTGGGTTTCGTGTAGGTGTAATTTTCTGCCATCATGTAAATCGCAGATGATGAGGTAGCGGCCTGCACCAGATCTTGACATTCCTCAATAGAAACGGCAGCAGTGACCTCACTCAAAACATGAATATTCTGTGACAAAGCAGCAATGGCCTGAGGCGCATGAAAAGGCATCGGCGTACCAATCACAACCGCATCCAACTCAGAATGGCACAACATGGTTTCATAGTCCGTGTACTTTTCCTGAGCGCCCAGCCGTTCAGCAGCACCTTCTAATTCGTCCGCCCGCACATCGCACACCGCATGAATTTTTGCCACATCTTGCGCTTCAAATGCTGTGCGAAAACTTGCCCCTCGCCCTGCGGCACCCACAATGCCTACATTCAATCGTTCTAAAACAGACATAAAACAGTCCCCCAATATCACCATTCATGATTTAATCGCAGCCCACACCAAACACAACCAACCAGCTAAAAACATCAAGCCTCCCAAAGGCGTGATGGCCCCCAAACCACGCATCCCCGTCAAAGTCAAACCATACAGACTGCCGGAAAAAACCACGATACCAGCAACAAAAAACCAGCCTGCAATTTGTGTTACACCACCAGGCCATTGTGAAACGGCCCAAGCCGTTACAATTAAAGCAAAGGCATGATACATCTGATAGCGCACGCCTGTTTCAAATACCTCCAACATACGCGGTTCCAATTTATTTCGAAGTGCGTGCGCACCAAAAGCACCCAGCATCACACCTAAAAACGCGAACCCAGCACCCAAACCAAAAAACAAACGACTCATAGCATGCCCTAACCCAAATCGTTATATGCCCGAAAGACAATATTCAAATCTCGCTTTGCCCGTTCAAAGTTGGAGTAGGGCTGCTCAGAACGATCTTGCAAGCACGATAAAAAATCTTGCGTCATCGCGCCATAGCCCATCAAATCTCTCACACCAGGAAAAACTGGCAATGCAGAACCCGAATACCAAAGATAAATGCCATTGCTCTCAAAAATAATCGATCCTTTTGAACCCACAATCTTAGAGTGCTGAAACACACCCTTTGTTAAGCTCGGCGTCTCCCATGAATAATGCAGTTCGGCAATGGCCTGATTGGCAAATGTCAGCCGAGTTACCGAATGCCGTTCGGCCTCACCCTCACGATACCCAGGGAATACCGCTTCAATATCAAGAGGGGCCACACCAAACAAATCGGCAATCAAAGCAACAAAATGAATCCCCCCTTCCAACAAAGCACCATGTGCACTTTTCCATCCAGTTGCATTCTGTCTTGTGAGCTTTTTAACAGACGCCGATTGCAAATCGCCAAGCATACCAGACAGAAGCATCTGTTTCATATAAACAAGGGATGGTTTATAATAATAATTCTCTGCCACCATCAATAGGGGATTTTCAATCTGCGCCAATACGGTCTCTATTCGGTTCACTTCTTCTGGTGAGATGCAAAGCGGTTTTTCAACCAAAACTGCTTTGTTGGCTTGCAATGCAGCAATCACTTGTTCGGCATGGTATTCTGGAGGTGAGGCGATGATAACCGCATCAATATCACTTTCCAAAACCGCATCAAAATCGGCAAACGTACCACGCCCCAAGAATTTCTTTTGAAAAAGACGCGCACTCTGCCAAGATCGGCTGCAAAAAAACAGATCCGTTTTGCCCGCCAGATTACGCGCATGCAGAGCCCCTATTTGGCCACACCCTAACAAACAGATTTTGAGTTTATCTTGGTTCACGGGTCATATATTCCGAAAAGTCTGGGCAATGTATTCACCCACACGAAGTGCATTGGCAGCAATGGTCAGACTCGGGTTCACACCACCAGATGTGGGAAACACACTGCCATCTACCACAAACAAGTTATCAATGCCACGAAAACGACAATGCCGATCCAACACACTGTCTGCCGCATCAGACCCCATCCGAACAGACCCCACCCCATGTGAGAAGGAATCTATTTGATAGGTGTGAAAAAAAAATGCGCCAGCCTTGCGCAAAATCTGCTTGGCATGCCTCACCAAATAATCACGCCGTTCACAATCACGCAGTGAATAATGATGCGTAACTTGCATTTGCGCAACACCAAACGCGTCTGTCAATGAAGACAGTGTCACTGTATTTTCAAATTGGGGTTCGTCTTCTGCCACACACAACAAATTTTGCAAAAATTTAGAAGAAAAGTAAGCGGCATTTTTAAACCCTTTGGGTGCAAAGTGTTTGAGCACCACAGAATCAGGAGAGCTAATATCTTGTACCACCCCAGTCGCCACCTTGTCGCGCACTCTAAAGTCTTCGTAAAAATCGGTAAAGCAAACTTGCTTATGAAAATCTCGTTGAATATTTGTACGAAAGGGGAAAACACCTGCAATCACCGCATTGCAATGGCGCATCAAAAAACGTCCAATCAAGTCGCTCTGAGGAAACCTATCAAGCCCCGACCGCAACAATATGCCGGGGCTTTGCAAGGCCCCTCCTGCCACAATGACAATAGGCGCCACAATCTCAAATTCTTTTCCCGATGCCCGATCAACACACAGAACCGCACGAGCCTTCCCCCCCGACTCAACCACACGTATCACCTGCATGCCCACAACAATGTCTGTTCCTACATCCTGTGCCTGCTTTAGCAACGTCATCGTAAGATCATTTTTTGCCTCAATTTGACACGGAAACCCATCACAAGTTAAACACCGAATACAAAGCGTTCGCAACGGATTAGAAAAGTTGATTGCCATAGGCATTTGAAACGGCGACAAACCTAACGCTTGTCCTGCCTTCAAGATACGTTTCGCCGGTGGTGTCAACGCTATGGGTGCATGCAAATAATCTTTCGATCGTTTTGGTTCACTTGGATCTACGCCAGAAACCCCATGTACTTCAATCGCATGTTCTATCTCTGTATAAAACGGCTCCAACTCATCATATGATATGGGCCAACGCGCAAAGTCTGTTTCCCGTAACCGAAGCGAGGCACCACCGTAAAATACAGACATGCCACCCACAACTTCATTCTCAAGCACCTTTTTGTGCTGAGCATCTTCATACTGTTGAACAAACAATGCCGATGGGCCCTTGTACGACTTCTCTAAGAGGATCGCCCGCGAATCCCAGTCTCCCCTGTCTCGACGTGCCCAATCACCCCGCTCAAGCATTAAGACTTTCATGCCCGATCTCGCCAGCGAATAGGCACAAGCACTCCCCCCAAACCCCGTCCCAACAATCACGGCATCGTATCCAGAAAAATCGAAGTGATCAGTGCGCTTTGCCATAATTACAGTTCAAAGATATACAACACGACCAAGCCAAGAATGATAAGCCAGGCGCCATAATAGAATTTTTCTCGTGAGTCTACACGATGCTGGATGCGTTCAAGGTCAGGTTGAAATTTCCCAGACATCGTACGTTGAATATAGGTTTTATAATATTCCACAACAAAACGTTCCAGCCCACCATTCATATAGATCAAGAAACCCAATGATATGGGCTGCAATGGGTCGTTAATAAAATAGAAAAATGGCGAGCAAACAGCCAAGACCACACCCGATCGTTGAAATTTAAGGGGTTGAAATCCCTCAAATGGCGCGTCTTTATATGCCCCCCCAAGAGAAACCAGTAATCCAGTAGCATAAGCAACAATCAAAAAGACCCAAAAAGAAGTAATCAAAAAAGGAACCGTGACCACTGTAAAAACCACAAGGACCAGAACCGTGCCTACAAAGTAGCGCAAAGCATCACTTTGAACATGTTTACCAAAAAAGGTAATGCGGGAGGGCACAAAATACTTGCTCTGGTCTTCTGTACGAAAAAAGCCCTTATACAACTCCGCCAAAAACCGTTCCAACCCCATAGTCAGGAAAAACACTTGAAATAATTTCAGAGCAGAAAAAGAATCCTGGAACAACGGGATGAAATACAAAGCTGCAAAGATCACAGCGTGAAAATAAACACTACGTGGAAAAGTATGCGCTTTAAAGTCTTCAAAAGGAGAATCCTTAAATGCCCCCCAAAATGACGTATACAAACCAGAAATTAAACTTACCAAGAAACCCAAATAAACAGTCATAATCCTCCCACTCCCTTTAGACAAATCACTATAATAACTAAGCAATAATAATCCTTCATCTCACACACGTCAACCGTACAAAAAAACGCAGTGCACAAATTGCGCACTGCGTTAGGCATGCTATTTTCTATAGGTCATTCATTTGTCGTCTCTGTTCCATCTTTAGAGTCCTCGTTAGAAGCCTGGTTACCATCCAATACTTCTAACAAAGCTGGCAGCACAAAAACAGCCGCAATAAAACAGGTCAACAACCCAATCAAAGCCAAACTTCCAATCGAATTCAGGCCCGGGTGTTGTGCCGTCATCAAACCAAAAAACCCAACCATGGTCGTCAACATAGAAACAAACATCGCCCCGCCCGTACTCTTTAAAACCAAACGCATGGAACCCGGACCCTCTTCTCGATAACGATGGTACAAATGTACGCCGTTATCGATCCCCATCCCAATAATGGTAGGTAAAGCTACAATATTATAAAAGTTAAGTTTTACGCTTTGTAAATAAAGCGTTCCACACATCCAAATGGTGCCACAAACAAGTGGAAACATCACCAAGAGAGCCGATCTCAAACTTTTAAAATCGCTGACGACAATGAGAAATACCACAATCACCGTTAAGATGACGGCCTGCGGGCTATCGCGCAACATCAATTGTAGCATGTCGGCAAAGATAATATTGGAACTCGACGAATAGAATATTTTGCCCGACTCGGTGTGAATGACATGGCTGTCTTCGGCAAAGGCAATCGCATTTTTTCCATCTCTCAATTGAACACTTGGCAAGATTTGGGCAAAATAAGCTTGGCTGCCATCTATCGTGCGGAATTTACGCAAGATATTTTCAGGCAAATCTTCAACCGCAATCCGAGACACGTCGAGCAAACCACGCAAGGAGTCGAGTTTTGCTTTTTGTTTACCCTTAAGCAGTTTGGTAGACTCGCTATTGGCCAATTTTCGAATTTCCCCAATAATCTCCAACTTCTCATCCTGCCCACGCAACTCCGACCACAACGTTTTTACCTTATCAATAGTAGGCGTGGGGTCATCTGCTGCTATTTTTTTCTCCAAAGCCGCAACAATTTCATCCAATTCAGCTTTGCTATCTGCCAAAACAATGCTATAAGACTGCGATTCATTACCATATTTAGAAATGGTCGCCATCTTTTGTTTGACCGCAACGGAGGCAGTCAAATTTGAGCGCAAATTTGTAAAGTCATACTCAAACTCAATCTTGTGCAAGTTCACACCCAAATAGACTGTGACAACAGCAGCCAGCGCCAAAACCGTTTTAGCACCCTTAAAATGCCCACGGCTGCCTCCCCAATTGTGCCCCCAAACATGCCGCATACGAACCAGTTTAAGCTTTCGATCTGCCAAAACCAATACCGCAGGCAAAACAGTCGTCATGGTAATCAATGACATAATAATGCCAGTGCCCACAATAAAGCCAAATTCTGAAAACCCTTTAAAGTCCGTCAACGTCAAAGAAAAGAAGGCAATTGAAGTGGTCAATGCGGCGGTTAAAATCGCCTGCCCCGTTTGGCTCAACATGGTTTCAATCGAGAGTCGCACATCCATATTAGCCATACGATCTTCAAGGTATCGGGCAAACAGATGAATACCAAAATCAATTCCCAAACCAAACAAGATCACAAACAAGAAACCCGTCATCGTATTTAAATTGCCAATCACCCAATACGTAATGGCAAACGCCCAGATAAGCCCCATCAAGAGTGGCAAAGCCACAAAAAAGGCCGCCAAAGGTTGACGGAAATAAATGGTCAAAATTATGACAACACCAATGAGACCAAAAATCAAAGTCGATTTGATATCAGACAAAATGGTATCAAATTCATCAATTTTATTCTTAAATGGCCCACCATATTCAATGACCATTTGGGGGTGATAAGAAAGCGGCACCAGCTTATTTGCAGCCTCTTTGAGCTTGTTGTGCATCTCCTTGGCAAACCCAATATTGCTCACGGTACCAGCTGCCATCGCCTCTACGGCCAAAATGGTACGATCCCGATTGGTATAATAGGTCTCATCACCTTCTTCGGCACCTCGGTACTTGGCTTCGATGTCCGAAAAGTCTAACTCCTCATCATCGTCCCCATCATCAAGCTGAATATAAAGAGGCGACAGCTTAAGCTTTTCTTGGGCAATACGATCTTCAATACGAACAAGGATCTCGTCCAAGTCATCCTTGTCCATAAACAACATGGCATTCTTTTTGAAAAAATCGACATCTCGTTTATAATCAATAAAGTTTACATACTGTTTGTATTCTTTCTTTTGTAACTCTTGCACAAAGTCTTCAGCAAACCGTTTGTTGGCTTCAAAATCGGGGCTCTGCACCAAGACAACCAGACTGCCAACACCACCCACGCGTTTCTTAATTTCATCAATGGTCTTGACGCTCTGGTAATTATCGGGAATCAGTGCCGCAATATCGGTTTCCAAACGGCGAACCAACTTGAACACAAAAAAGCTACAAAAGACCGTCAACAAAATCGACACCACAATAATGCTTTTGTAGTGTCGATAAGTCAGGTCTGCTAAGATTCGAAACCAGCGTTCGATCAATTTGAAGAAGCTCCCTTCTCCCCTGAAGCATCAGTATCTAATTTTTTTCGCAGTTTTTCCATTAAACCTTCAAATGACGTTTTTTTGATTTGTTTCCGAAATTGCGACCGATTGCTTTTGCCAATACTCAAGTCATCCACAATCATGTCGTAGATCAACCACTTACCTTCAATCAAATGCATCTGGTAATCGATGCCACTTTTTTCTGTTTTATAATGAACGACCGTTTTGACCAATGCCTCGTTGCCTTCTATCTCTACACCGGTATACACGATCTTTTCGGCTTTTGTATACAACTTGGGATCCGCGTAATTTTTTTCGATTAGACGTCGATTCAGGTCAACAAACTCTTTGCGTTCTTCACCCGTCCGCTCGGCCCAAGATCGCCCCAAAGACAATTCACTTAACGCTTCAAAATCGAACAAATCACCCACAATAGCTTTTAATTGTTCACGTTCTTCAGGAGTTTCACCTTTGGTCTGTGAGCGTACAATGTCTTGAATAGCTTGATCGCGCGATTTGACCATATCAAGTAACGCTTGGCTTTGATCCAACTCAGCAGCAAATGAAACACCCACAGCCACAAAGGTCAATATCAATAAACGCATGAAACCAGTCATAAATACCTCTTACATTAAGACCACAAACCATATTCAGGCAACAACTTTCTGCACGCATTCAATGAACGCATTAATCGCGCCCAAGTTCCCAGTGTCTTTAGTCTGCTTTTTCTACCATCTTATCGACACCCGAAACGGTCGCTGTAGCCCACCCACCACGGGTGCGCATCATCTGTCCGACAAAACCAAAAATCGCAGCACACACAAACACGGACCCAATTGTCAAATACCAATACATGCCAGCAATGCTATTCAATAGTGCAAGCACACAAAATAGCGCTGCAAAAAAATCACGCCGACTCATAAACAAAAGAGAGTTGCAAACCCGGAATACCCACCCGCGTTCATCTTCGGGCACATCGCTTGAAAACGACTTATTAAAACTAACAATACTGCCAGACCCAACCACCTTCAAATAAAGAAAAATCAGCAACACACCCAACACATCAAGTGACAACATGGTGCCACCCAACATCGAGTAAAACGAGTCCCCAGTTTGCGCATACATACCCGCAATGACCGCAATGAGAAAGACCAGGTAAGACACATTATCAGCAAGCGTATCAACCCATTCCCCCATTCGCGACCCCATGAACTTCAATTTGGCAATCTCACCATCACACCCATCAAAGATCGATGCAAATTGGAACAAAAGGCCACCCAATGCCAAGTGCCAATAACTTTCGCCCCCTTGAGAGACCAGCCAAGCCGAAACAAAACTGATCAACATGGTCGCAATTGACAACTGGTTAGGCGTAAAAGGGGTATGCACCAACAAGCGGGTAATACGTGTCGAAATCTTTCGATTAAAGTTTCTGGAAACAAACCCATCTGTGGGTTTGCCCAGCATGCGAAACAAAGACTCTTCTGCATGCACATGTGCCTCAGGGGTATCTACATCCAGCCAAAACAAACCATCAATATCAAAAGTACGCATCGTGCCTTGTTCAGACAGCACCCGAATGCCACCCGACAAAGAACCTTCACCGGCTGCAATTGATTGCTCTAATGCCGTAAATAAAAATGGACTGCACAAGAACATACCCGTATCAACAGCATTAAAAACGGCCAGTTCTTTGCCTATTTTCTCAATCCGGTCACCATCAACGAGCACCTTTGTGGCATCTTCCATATCAAAGATCCGATCCAGGTGTGAGTCTACACCCAAGACGGCTTCATCTGGCCCAATGGGTAAGTGCCGCAACTGGACCAACGCTTCAGGGTCAAACAAATGATCAGACATGAGCAAAATAAAAGGCTCATCCACATAATCCTTGGCCGCAAGCACCGAAATGCCATTGCCTCGCTCCCAGTCTGCGTTTTGTACCCAATCGATTTGCAAGTCAACAAATTGGCCGTCATCAACCATATGAGCCTGAATTTCGTCACCCCGAAAGCCTGTAATGACCACAAACTCGTCAATGCCCGCCCTTTTGGCCGACAAAATCGTTCGTTTTAATAACGGTACACCGGCAACTGGTACCAAAGGCTTGGGCAAGTCTGCACCATACCCACGCAGACGGCTCCCCATTCCTGCTGCTATAATAACGGCCTTTTTGACCATATCAATACCTTTCTTAATGTCCTAAGGACTGCACAATGGGCTTTCCTGTTGCACGCTGCAATCTTGCCCATGCTCTGTTAAAATTGTAAACCGCTTCAAAATATTTGGCCCGGATAATAGCATATTCTTTTACCACCTCAATCATATCCGAAGCTTTTTCAAATCCACCATTAAAACCATCACGCACAGCAATAAACCAACGCCGAGTCGCACGTCGCGCTTTTTCGGCTGCGGCCAAATTACTTTCGGCCTCCTTCAGTTCGCGATAAATCTTCTCAATCTCAATCGCAACACCCTTGCGAGCCAAGCTTGTCTGATAGATCAACTTTTGGTGCTCCAAGCGCGCTTTTTTAACCTTGGCAGATGTTAGTCCAAAAGACAGCGATTGTTGAAACCCAATCACAGCACCCGTTTGCAATAAATTCAGAGGATCATAAGCAAAAGGGCTGTTCTGATCGTCTCTGTTGGGAGCATAAGCATACTTAAATTGCCCTGCCAAAAACAGTTGCGGATATTGATCACTCTTTGCCACCCGAAGCAATGATTCACGCACCTGGATACCGGCCTTTAATTGCTGCATTTCCGCACGGGTATCCCCCTGCCCCAAATAGAAGTCCAGAGGCAAAATCTCAGCATCAAGCGAGGCCAATTCACCATCCAAGGATAAGGAATCTACTCCATTAAGCCCTAACAACAACCGCATCGCCGATTCTGACAGCGCTTTGGCTTTTTTAGCCGCATTAACTTTCTCGGTGACATCAAACGCAAACCGATCAATCCGTCCCAAATCGGTATACGTGAAATCGCCCTCATCCTCTTCAAGCTTTTCGGCCACATATTCACGGGCTTTTTGAAAGTCACCCTGCGCTTCTTGTGCCAAATCCCAAAGTGCGTTGGCCAAAAGCACGCCATAGAAAACTTCAAAAACTTGCAATTCCAAGTCTGCTTTCGTTTTGAGAAACCCCGCTTCATAGGCCACCACACCTGCTGATGCAGCATCACGCACGCCACCCAATTTCCCAAATGTGTAAAGCGGTTGCACAAACGATGCTTCGGTTTGCGAAAAGATACGCAAATCACTCAAACTTATATTTGAATCGCCAATCAACGCATCGCCCCGAGCCTCTGGCGAGGGCCCCAATACAGATCGCACTTCAAGCTTGGGTAAAAAACGAGCCGCTTTTGCCTGATCCAATTGAGCTTCTGCAATGCCAATATCTATCTGGGCTGCCAGTACACCTGGGTGGATTTCTAAAGCCCGCCCAATACTCGTCTTAAGATCATAGGTCTGAGCCTGTAAATTCGATACACAAAGCAACCCCACCATCATCGTGAGGGCTTGTCGTAAGAACATGTGTGAAAAAAGGCCACACCTGTAGTATTTAAACAACACTATACCCTCATAACTGGAAGGCAGCATGAACAAAAACATCAAAAATATTAGCATGTACTGCTTTATTTTGCGTGTATATATAAAAGACACTTACAATCTGGACGCAATTATCCCATCATCTAAGCGAAACCTATGCCAGATTGGCCAACTATCCAAAATCACTTAAAATACATCAAAATAACAAGCCTAACCCTGGGTTCTGCCCTGCTATTTATGTCATGCTCTGGGTCTTGTCCTTAGACTAACAGTCTGGATCGTCTCGTGTTTTTCTGGATTCAGCCGTTTTCCGCCGTCTCAATGCCATTAAAACAAAACCAAAAGTAACCCAAAAAATCTTGCGAATGCGCCGAATTAACGCCACACCCAATCCCAACTCTGCCGTAAGGCCCAACAGTTGAAACAAAAAAACGTGCCCACTTTCAAACACCCCCACACCAGATGGAATAAAGAAAAAGGCCGTGTTGATAATGAGCGACAAAGACATCAGCAAAAACGCAGATAAAAAGGGTTGCGGTTGTCCCAAAAGGTGAAGGATTGCGTAGACCTCCAAGGTTCCCAAAACCCAACTGAATATATGCAACCCTAAGCACCAACCAAAACCTTTGCGATTCTGACGATAAAATGCAGCAATTGAACGATCCATTTCGACAAATTGTTCGCGACGAGATTCCAAAAAAGTGAAACGCAACCGTCCCGACAGGTCCACCAACCAAAGGAATGTATTCTGGCGTTGAGATATGAACGCAGCAATAATGCCGACCGAGCCAAATAACAGAGCAGCTCCCAACCCAATTTGCACTTCAGTCGGCAAAGAAAATTGCCAAACAGCCACCCCTGCACCAACCAGAGAATATGCCAACCCGCTGACCAATTCGATTGTCTTGTTCACCACCAATGAGGGCACGCCTTGAGCAACAGACATTTGATCTCGCAACATATACGCTTTGGCCACTTCACCACCAACATGAGACGCTGGGGTCACATTGCCAACGGCCTCTCCAGACATTTTGGTACTGAACAATGACCAAATGGTGGGCCGAGGTTGATTCGGGTCAAAACAAACGGCCCAAGCCCACGTATTACTCACATGCCAGCACAACGCAAGCAACAAAATCGGAACATAACCCCACCCAATAAAACGCACTTGTGCCCAGACCGATACAATGCCCACATTATGAATCACCCCCCCCAACAGCACCAACCCAATGGCCCAAAACACAATCTTGCGTACACGCTTCATCCCTGCACCCCTAACCAAGACAAGCGGTGGCAAATCCATTTGCCACCGCTTGAAAAATCCATTTCACTCACCCATCGAAAACGCAAATATAATACCCGCGTTAAATTCTCAATAAAGGATCCCCGTTTGTTACATTTCACGTAATAGGTCTCAATATCTTAATTAATTCTCTGAATAATATGAAAGCCCAAGGGGGTTTTTACAACACCGCTAATGTCGTTGGGTTTCAACTTAAGTACGGCTTCTTCAAAGGCCGGATGCAAGTCGCCCTTTGAGAAAAACCCGATATTTCCCCCAATCGCTTTGGACGGATCGACGGAATATTTCTTTACCATTTCAACAAAATCAGCACCTGTCTTCAACTGACTTAAGATTTCTTGTGCCTCTGTCTCCGTTTTCACCAAGAGGTGCCGTGCACGCATCTTACCTGCCTGGATTGATGCGATAATCTCCAAATTATTTTGTGCATCACGCAAAGTTGCCTCATCTTTGCTTCCTGCCATTGCCTTTTCATAAGCTGCCTTGGCTTTTCCCAGTTCACCCCGCACGGAATGCACATACCCCAAATTGTTGTGAATCTCGGCATCATCAGGCACCAAAGTCAAGGCCTTGTTATAAATCACCTCAGAAGAATCGACCCTATCTTCACTCATATAAATCAAAGCCAAACGCTTATAAGGTGGCAACCACTCGGCAGAACGCGCAATGCAATTGAGCAACTCGGCCTTTGCATTGGGCAAATCACCACTTTGAGCATAAACCTCTGCCAACCGAAACCGAATACGTGAAGCATTGGGAGCTATATCCAAAATTGCCTTCATTTCAGCAATACCAGCCGGAGCATCTCTTAAGGCCAAATAAAGTTGGGACAGTGCATCACGCACTTCCAAATCTTTAGGAGCCAAAGTGCGCGATTTTTCCCAAGCTGCCCGTGCAACCTGCAAAGACTCAACTTCTGCTGCCATAAACCCCAGTGCACGATAGGCTGCAGGATCTTCTGGCGCCAAATCAATAGCCTGAACATAGGCCCCTAACGCTTTTTCAGTCATGCCAAGAGCATGAAAGATGCCGCCTTGATTGACCTTTAACATCACATTATTGGGGTTTGCCTTAAGCGCACGATCCATCACCTCGACTGCTTTTGCTGTATCTTTCAACGCAATTTGTAAAAGGCCCAATTGTTGATAAG
>JBLHJX010000003.1:0-69002 GCA_047619225.1 Candidatus Latescibacterota bacterium | reverse complement strand
GGCGAAGAACGCGGCAGCAAAATTCAGTTTGCCGAAGCTTTTGAAAGTTGCGAATACGGCAGCAAACTCACCCAAGACAATCTGCCGACATTGTTTCCTTTTTTTGATTAACGCATTCATCAAGCCGGGCAATTTGAAACGTGCAGATAATTGGAAGTGCTCTGCGCGGCGCGACTTGTGTCCTGTGACGGGCTAATGTCCCGGCGCAGGTGCCAAACCGACCAAAAGAACCAACCGCTTATCTCCCACATTGCGCACCCCATGATCCACGCCTTCAGGAGCCCAAACAGTCATACCTTCACCCGCCGACTGTTCCGTGTCTCCAACCGTAAATGCGCCAGAGCCTTCCAAGACAAAATAAAATTTATCCTGTCCACCGTGTGAATGTACAGCCTGCTCCTGCCCGGGCTCCAAGCAATTGATTCCCAACAAAATCTGCCCACTTTCAAACAGCGTCGATTTGAAAAATTTCTCCGGTTTACTGCCCACATGATCTCGATAATCTTTGAAATAATTCATCCGTGTCTCCTTTTTGAAATCGGTTGGTTATAGACTCTCCTACCCTAAAACGCATTCACAAGCCGCACATGAACTTTCCCATCACCAAAACCATCTTCTCTGGCCCACCCCACATCAAACCCAATCATCCCCATCTGAGATTGCAAAACGATCCCAACACCATACCCAACAGGAATCACCCGACCTATCAGATCCTGAAGCACGCCGGCATCTACAAAGCCAAACAAACGCGAACGCGCGCCCACAAGATAACGCCATTCCAAAGAAACCCAACCTGCTTCAGTTGCCCAGAAAGCTTCCTCGCGATACCCCCGAATTGAATTTGCGCCTCCCACACGAATGCGGGCATCATCTGGCACACCTCCTGCTTGAGACACCCACATCCCTTGCCCTGCAATAGCCCATACAGATCGCACACCCGCCGCATAAAAAAACTGTGTGTTTACTGATTGCAAACGCCGAATCGCTGCACTGCGCACACCTTCTACACGACCCAATTCAAAAGATGCCTGGCCAATCCAACCCTGCCGAGGATTCCACATATCATCGCGATGATCCACACGCGTCCCCACAGTCACCGCCCATAAGTTGCTTTCTTCATATAGGCCCATGCCCAAAGAATCAGGCACCACACGCCTTCGCGAAACTTGCCCCCATGCAGTCCCGCCCTCCCAGGACCTTGCCGTTGCCCCAACACCCATAGCCCACTCAGAATACCCCAAACGTTGCCCCATCTCCAGTTCAAAGTCAGCCGAAACGGGTTTGTTCAACACCCATGGCTCTTGAAGTCGAACCTGTAAATCAGAAGCCCCTACCCCCGTGCGTTTCCAAGATACCTGGCCCAAACGCCCAGCGCCAGCGGCATTGTGAACATGCAATGCAAATGCACCGGTTAATCCGCCACCCGCACCTTGTGGGGCATATCCCACGCCACCGTCCACCCGCGCAGTACGCGCTTCTTGCACCCGTACCACCAGCGTGGTCAAATCTCCTTTTCGTATGACATCAGGTTCATCAACAGAAATCAAAAATGGCAAACGCCGTAAATATCGGACCGCACGATCCACCTGCCTCCGGTCATATATCGTCCCAACTTTTAGGCGCATTTCTCGCAACAACACATTCGAGCGGGTCACTACATTGCCTTCAAAAACCACGGTATCAATCACACACAAGGGACCCGAGGTAACATCAACGCCAACATGCACCTTGTTCTGAGAAAATACAACCTCAGGTTCTAACGCACAAAATGGATACCCTCGATTTTCGTAAAACTGCAAAAGGATGTTGAGTTGTTCATCCAACCGAGCCGTTGTCAAAACTGTTCCAGGGGTCATCGTCACAGCAACCTGAACTGTCTCTTGAGAAAAAACCATCTCCCCGCCCATGACCATCGAATCAACCCGTGTACGCGCATTTTCATCAATGCGAAACCGAATCGTGGCCTTGCCACCTTCTACCACAATATCAGGAAAATGTACACGCGCCAGCCAATAACCCAATGCCTGATAGTGTGCCAATATTCGCTTCATATCTCCCACAACCAAAACGCGATCAACAGGCATACCCGACCGCATCACCAACCCTTTGCGCAATGCATCCTCAGAAAGAGCATGCACCCCATCAAAATGCACGCCCCTCACCGTTTCCCGATCTGCCTGCGCACCAGAGCGCAAACACATCACCATCAGAAACACGGCAAACGAACGCGCAACAATGCCTAACACCCAGTACGCTGCACCCAGCACGCGCGCGCCCGGTCGTGCGGTGATGGGTGGGGTCCCCACCTGAGTCGGTGATATGAAAAGAGCGCTTACCATTAAAACACCGCTCTCATTTCCATACGCCCCAAATGAATGACGGGCAGCGTGGGCCGTTTTCGACCATCATAAGACACCAACGCCGTCACATACCGCCCAAAACGATAATCCAACCCCAAACGCCACACCCAATTTTGCCCAACCCGGTTGCCATTGGCCATGCCCAAGAAAATAGGCACATCCGACCCAGCATCCACCTGCGTCCAATCCACACGTGCACGAAGACGTCCCCGCCCAGCCAGCCGGCGAATAACCTCTGGCTGTAGCGAAAAATAATGCACCAGCAAATCCCGTTGCCGATCAAAATCACGCCCACCAGCCAACCCCAAACGCAAATCCCACGGGTTAGATGGCCGCCACAAACCCCGCCAATGACCAGAATACGACCGAATCGAAAATGCAAACGCCTCTGTGCCTGTACGTTGTCGCTCTTCAGACGTCACATCCCCCTCAAGCTCGCCATCGCGACCAAAACGAAACCGCCCACCCAAACTTACATTGCGCAAAGACTCTCGCCCACCGCCATAAAAAAAGCGATCCAATCGGTCGCGCGCCCGCCCAGACACCTTCAGCGATCCCCGTTTGTGATACCGAAAAATGTGCAACCGCAAGCGCACATCGCGTTGTGCCATTTGAATATCGGGGTCATCTTCTACACCAAACACGTGCCAAGGCCCAATGGCATTCGACACCGCCTGGCGGTCGGCATTGACAGATGCGTCCATCGACAACCCCGCTAAAAAGCCCTGTGAGCGATTGAGCAAACGGCCCAAATCTATTTCCAACCGCGCGCCCAACACGCCCTCACGCACGGGTAAAAAATCATTGCCAAAACCATAAACAGGTTCAAAGTTGCCATCCACATCCAACACAAACTCTTCGGCATCTTGCTCGCCATCCCCGTCCACATCTTCCCATACATAAGAACCCAAACCACGCCCCACATCCACATAAACCGGCTGATGGGTTTGCACACCCGCACTGGATACCCGATAAAACACCTGATGCATATAGCCAGAGCGTGAAAAATGGACGCGGGTGCGCCCCAAATGGGTCACCCGACGGATGCTTGCAACGGCGCCTGCCTGGCTCACCGTTTGCCCATAGGAACCTAACACAGACCAACCCTGCCAATCTACCTTTGCCTGATGCAAATGTGACCACGCGGTCAGCGAATCTTGCCACACCAACTGTTTCTGCCTAATCTGGCGCGTACTCAATTCCGAACGCCAATTCCATTTCTTCTGTCCCACCTCAACATCCCAAACCACTTCACCCAATTGCACACCAACCAACGCAAATGCCCTTGGGTCTGCCGCATAAAAGACCGATGCGCTGGGCACACCGTCACCATCTGCCTGCTCAAATTCAACCCGAATACCCGAGCGAAACATCCCCAACCCACCTTCCAAACGCCCCCTTTGCCTTGTGAGTCCCCCTTGTGAGCGCCCGATATGCTCATATTCATACTGTCCAAATGGCAACTGCACGCCCAAAACACGACGCTCGGCAACCCAGTCACCCGTGCGTCGTCCCCACATGCCATTAAAGGAAACTTTACCCACAGTATATCGCAGTCCCAATTCTCCTTCATGTACATCTTGCAACCGCACCTCGGGTTGCCATCCCCAGCGCCCCTCACGAGCCCCCGCATCCAAACGTTCAAAACCTTCATACCCCAGGCTTACTTGCTCAAATCGCCCTGTTATCTGTAAGGCGCTCTGACGATTCCAATTGGACGTCCACATCCCATTGACATCCATCGCATGGCCTTTTTTAGTTGCATCATCGCTCCAGGCCACTTCACTCGTAATTCGAAAACCATCCCGAGGTGCAAAGGTCGCATCTAAACCAGCCACTTGCCGATGCACACCTGGCAGACCCGTTATTTCCAAACCCGAAAGGACGTCACTTTCCCGAATCAATGTCGATCCCACAGACCATCCACTGTCACCCAACCGCACCTGTCCTTCAAGCCCGACCAAGCGACTTTGTGTGCCTTCATCTATTGTTTGATATTCAATGAGTATGCGACTGGAAGCAGCAATGGGTTGCTCTGGCGCAAAAGTGACAATGCCCCGCTCATAATCGATGACATAATCCAACTGATCACCCCGCTTGAGCAACTTTCCATTTAAATACACCCGCTCAGACTCAGAAACAACAGCACCCAAAAAACCATTACTTCGAGGCAATTGATAAGGCCCCTGATACCCCTCAATACCCCCAACCCGATGGGTGAGCCATTGTCCGCGTGACACAGCACCAACGGCCGAAAACCGCCCACCCTCTC
This sequence comes from Candidatus Latescibacterota bacterium, assembly GCA_047619225.1. Taxonomy (GTDB): domain Bacteria; phylum Latescibacterota; class UBA2968; order UBA2968; family UBA2968; genus JABIFK01. The sequence continues at coordinate 64,370 of JBLHJX010000003.1, read as the reverse complement.
GATCAACCGCCACCTGAGCGCCCTGCAACTGCCGACGATATCGACCAAAATGAGTGCGATCCAAATACACATCCAAATCACCCACATCAGCGGCCATATCGTGCCCACGCACCTGAAAAAGAACCTGATCCAATTCTCGCAAACCCACGGTGCTGCCCTGTTCACCCACGGGCAAATTGTGGTCTGATAACACAGCCAAAACAGAAACCCCATCGGCCACCTCACCCGCAATATGCATTTGCAATGCCTGACTTACGCGGTGACTCTGCTTTGAACCAAAAGTCACTTGAATGCTTTTGCTACCCCCCATCTCCAACTTTGAGGCCTCAACCTGTGCGGGTGTACTGGGAGCGGCACGTTGAGCTGGCGCATAACTTTCCCCCAATGTTTCATCTTCTTCGGTTAACACACGCCGCCGATAAACTTTGCCAACCACCTGGGGCGCTTGCCGAAACCGAACAGTAATGCGATCTCCCCGGTCTAGTTGTTTAAAAAATGTCACCTGTGCGCGTGTGATATTGACCGTATAATCTCTGTCTTTTACCTGCAGGACCCCAGCCACCCATACCCGAATCAGATCGGTCTCTATTGCGTGTCCAGAAATGCGATATGGCCCACGACTGCCATCCGCTCTCAGGCGCACCTCACCGTCAAAAAGCGTCCATACCTCAGGTTGGGGCACTTCTGCGTTGAGGGTGTGTACAAATATCACTGCGAGAATGCAGATGATATATTTCAGTCGTTTAAACATGTATTTGGGGATTCTCGTTTGTTGTTGTCCAGACGTATACGTCTACAATGTGTCAACTTCATACTTTAAAAAAAGGGATATCCCTCATTGGGACATCCCGGCAATATAATATCGATAAAGGGCAAGACCTAAGAGGCAAAAATTACATCTAAACGTCTCACATCGCAGGTCTCACATCTTACGTCTCACGTCTTATGTCTTATGTCTCACTGCTTCTCGTGTCTTGAAACCTGCATTTTCAAATGTACAATGCGATGGTTGCCAGAATCCAACACAAAGAGCGCACCAGCCTTACCAAATACCACATCATTGGGGTTATGAAATGACAAGGGACCTTTTCCAGGGTCCGGCCCACCAATATGCCCAACCACATCACCGGTCTTCATATCAAAAACCACGATGCGATGATGCCCCGTATCGGCAACAACCAGCAATCTGTCAGGTGTCAAACACAAACCCCGTGGCGCCACCAATACGTCGTCACCCAAAGTGCGTTTTAACCCACCTGAGCGATTGAACACCACCACACGGTCATTTTCACGATCGCACACATACACAGCATCTCGCCCATCAACCGCAATACCCATAGGACGACGCACCTGCCCCCTGTCATAGGCAAAACCACTATAACCGCGATCAATACGACTAAACCGATCAATCTGAACCAACTGATCGGCATCCAAATCGGTCACAAAAACTTCACCTGCATCCGACACATTCACGCGGCTTAACTCACCAAACTCAGGTGAGCCATCCGTACCTTGACCGCCAATAACCCCCATCAACAACAACTGCAAATTATAAATCTGAATGCGGTGATTGCGGCTGTCGGCCACATACAATTCCAAACCTTTTCCCACAGCAATGCCCGTGGGTTTGTTAAACTGACCATCATCCCAACCAAATCCACCAGCCTCGCGCAGAAAAGTACCATCGGCTTTCAGCTTCTGAATCCGATCATTGCCCGTATCGGCCACATATAAATTCCCAGCCATGTCCAGCGTCAATGCATTCGGCTCCAAAAATTGCCGAGGTCCATTGCCCCGCCCGCCAATCGTTGTCACATATTCAAACGACACATGTGTCTGCGCCCAAGCCGAACCACCACCTAATAATAGGCATATACAAATGTGGGAAAATAGGTGCGTCATATATATGCCCTCGTCTAGTCTTCACTAAAGGTGTTCGCTCCGCTCGTTAGAGGCAGCGCCTATAAGTCCAAACAAGCATGGTCCTAAACCCGGAACCAAAACATGATACCCCCTTCCAATTTCTGGAAGAGGGTAAAGTGATTACAGTTTCAAATTTGCCTTGATACTTTCAACAGCCGTTTGAATATTCTCACGGTGCCCAAAGGAACTCAGGCGGAAGTAACCTTCACCCGCAGGACCAAAACCAGCCCCCGGTGTGCCTACCACATGTGTTTCAGAAAGCAGCTTATCAAAGAACTCCCAAGATGACAAACCATTGGGCGTTTTCAACCACAAATAAGGCGCGTGAACACCACCAAACACGGTCAGCCCAATGCTTTCCAAACTTTCGCGAATAATACGCGCATTTTCCATATAATACGCAATCATCTCATCACACTCACGTTCACCGGCTTCCGTAAAGACAGCCAAGGCACCCAGCTGAACAATATTTGAAGCCCCATTAAAAAAGGTGTTCTGTCTGCGATTCCAAAGTGCATTTACTTTTCCTGGCTCTGTGCCTTCAACCACCAATTCTTTTGGCACAACACTCCATCCCAATCGGACACCCGTGAACCCAGTATCCTTCGAAAAGCTATTGATCTCAACCGCACATTCTTTAGCGCCCTCAATTTCATAAATACTCTTGGGCAGCGCAGGGTCAGAAATATAGCCCCCATAGGCTGCATCAAATATAATGACGGCTTTGTGCGCGCGTGCATAATCTACAAACGCCCCAAGCTGTTCTTTGGTTGCCACCGCGCCTGTTGGGTTGTTTGGGCTACAAATATAAATGAGATCTACTTTCTGGTCGGGCACCGCAGGGAAAAAACCATTTTCCTCTGTGCAAGGCATATAAACAAGCCCTTCATATTGCCCATCTTTGGCCAAACCGGTACGCCCAGCAATCACATTGCTGTCTACATACACCGGATAAGCAGGGTCTTGTACAGCCACCACATTGTCTAACCCAAAGATAGATTGAATATTCGCTGAATCGGGCTTGCCACCATCGCTTACAAAAATTTCCGACGGATCAAGATCCACGCCCCTTTTACCATACCGTTTGGCCAATGCTTCACGCATCTCGGGCTCACCTTCCCCGCCATCGGCATATCCCCGATATGTTTCTACCTTGGCCATCTGGTCAACCGCATCGTGTAAACCAGCAATAACACTCTTGGGCAAGACCTCCGTCGTATTGCCAATGCCCAATCGCATCACGCTAACACCTGCATTGGCATCCACAAACATGCGGGTTCGCCGCGCAATTTCAGGAAACAAATACCCAGCTGCCAACTTATCATAATTTGCATTAATCTTTGCCATCTAGAGCTCAATCCTTTCTCATCTATAAACTTTCCAATCGCTTAAAAAACCTGAAGGTAAAAATATAAACTCCCCCCACAAAAGTCAAAGACCAAAAACCAACATAAAAACTGACCCAATCAATCCTCTGATCTTTGTACTTTACTCTGGCACGATCGTACACAAAAAAGCCACCTCCGATACACGCCCGGAAATGGCTTTTTAAATCATAAATAAAATGAGATATCAGATCTCACCGCCCCTAAACTTCCATAACCTCTTCTTCTTTATCTTTTAACACACTTTCAATCTGTTTGACAAAACCATCTGTCAACACTTGCACCTGATCAGATGCGCGCTTGGCGTCATCTTCGGGGATCTCACCCTCTTTTTGACCCGCTTTAAGCAACTCATTTGCATCCCGCCGATGATTGCGAATCGATACACGACATTCTTCACCGTATTGACGCACAATCTTCACCAATTCCTTGCGCCGATCTTCTGTTAGTTGAGGAATTGGCAACCGGATCATATTGCCATCATTAGAAGGATTCAACCCAAGTTTCGACTCTTGAATCGCCTTTTCAATCAATGGAATCGACGTCTTGTCCCAAGGTGCAATGGTAATCAAACGGGGCTCAGGTGCACCCACATTGGCCACTTGACTAACAGGCACCTGCGAGCCATAATAGTCCACGCGAATTTGATCCAACAAATGCGTGCTTGCACGTCCTGTACGAACCGTCGCCAATTCGTGAAGCAGCGCTTCCACAGCTTTTTGCATCGAATCTTTTGCATCCGCCAGAATGTCATTGACCATAACGACCTCCCTCACTCTTGATAAACAAAACGGCAGACACATAGTGTCTGCCGTTTTTTATCCACCAGAATAATTCTAACTTTCTTCACCCAAAACAAAGCGTTCAAATCGACGAATGGTTAAATTTTCACCGCATTTGGCCACGAGGTCGGCAAGCAAATCCTTGACCGTCTGGTCGGGGTTTTTCACAAAAGGTTGTTCTAGTAATGCCACTTCCTGATAATATTTTTCTACACGACCTTGAACGATTTTTTCAACCACTGGTTCGGGTTTACCCTCTGTCAGAGCCTGTGCCCGATAAATCTCTTTCTCTTTGTCTAAAACCGCTTCGTCTAAGTTCTCTCTGCTAACCACCAAAGGGCTCGCAGCAGCAATATGCATTGCCACATCTTTACAGAATTCTTGGAACTCATCCGTTCGTGCCACAAAATCTGTTTCGCTGTTCACTTCAAGCATCACACCCAATTTGCCACCGGCGTGAATATAGGCAAAAACCCCGCCCTCTTTGGCTTCGCGTCCAGATCGGCTCTCGGCTTTTGCGATACCGCGTTTGCGCAACACGTCAATAGCTTTACTCATGTCGCCATCGGCTTCTTCAAGTGCTTTTTTACAATCCATCATTCCAACATTGGTTTTGGCTCGGAGTTCCGAAACCATCTTTGCAGAAATTGCCATGTTTCTCATCTCCGTTGGAGGCTTAATTAATTATTATTAGCGTCTATTTCAGTAATTTCGGGTGCGTCGCCTTCACTAATAACGGGCGAGACCTCTTCCTCTGCACCTTCTTTGGCTGTTGTGCCTTCAAGAATTGCCGTAGCCATCAACTCTGAAATCAACTTGACCGACCGAATGGCATCGTCATTACCTGGAATCGGGTGATCAATTTCATCTGGATCACAGTTGGTATCAATCATAGCCACAATTGGGATTTCTAAGCGATGCGCTTCTGCAACCGCAATACGCTCTTTTTTTGTATCCACAATAAAAATCAAGCAGGGCAAACGCCCCATCTTGCGTATACCACCCAGAGAAAGTTGCAACTTAGTTCGTTCCCGATCTATGCGCAGAACTTCCTTTTTGGTCAATTGCTCGAACGTGCCGTCCTCAGCCATTTTATCAAGCGAATCTAACCGGCGAATACTTTGCCGAATCGTCTGAAAGTTGGTCAGCATGCCACCAAGCCAGCGATGATTCACAAAAAACATATTGGCTCGCTCTGCAGCATCAGCAACAATTTTGCTGGCCTGTTTCTTGGTGCCCACAAACAAAATAGGACGACCCGTTTCTGCAGCTTCGCGCACCACCTTGTAGGCTTCCTCAATCAATACCAACGTCTTTTGCAAATCGAGAATGTAGATGCCATTGCGTTCTGTAAAAATAAATTTTTTCATCTTGGGGTTCCAACGTCGGGTCTGATGCCCGAAGTGAACCCCGGCCTCCAACAACTGCTTCATTGAGACAACTGCCATGAAACCTCCACCATCTGGGTTGAAACCACTGTATTCGTCATTTTGTGATTCTGCTGGTCTTTAACACACAGCACCCGAATCACAATCAGAAATACATGAGGGATTTGAAGCCGTATTCTAGCGCTTCGAGAATTGGAACTTTTTACGCGCACCAGGTTGCCCAGGTTTTTTGCGTTCAACTTCACGTGGATCACGTGTCAACAAACCTGCACCACGCAGAGCTTTGCGGTGGTCTTCATTTAAAGCGCGCAAACTGCGTGCAATACCCAAACGCACCGCACCAGCCTGACCGGTCAAACCACCACCCCGAGTCGTAGCTGTAATATCATACGTGCCCTTAGACTCTGTCACTTCAAGGGGTTGTTCAATAATCATCACCAATGTCTCGCGCTTTAAATAATTCAAAGCAGAAAGACCATTGATGGTAATTTGTCCATCACCAGGTGTCAGCTTAACATGGGCCGTCGAACTTTTACGGCGCCCTGTAGCAGAAGTCAATACATCAGCCAAACTTGTCACCTCCTCTCAAACGTTAAAAATGACCTTAAACTTCCAATATCTGTGGGTTTTGTGCTTCGTGGGGGTGTTCGCCACCCGCATAAATCCGCAACTTCTTAATAATCTGCCGCCCCAACCTGTTATGTGGCAACATGCCTTTAATAGCGTGTTCGAGCACAAATGTCGGACGTTTTTCGAGTGCATCTGCATACGTCTGCTTCTTCAAACCACCCGGATAGCCACTGTAACGGGTATAAACTTTTTGCTGAGGTTTATTTACGCCTTTGACCTGAATCTTGTCGGCATTAATAATCACAACATGGTCACCCGTATCAACATGGGGGGTAAAAATAGCCTTGTGTTTGCCGCGTAAAATTTTGGCAACTTCACTGGCAAAACGCCCCAATATCTTACCCTCGGCGTCGGCAACAAACCAGGCGTGTTCAACTTCTTCGTTTTTTGCACTTGGTGTCATCATCATAGGATTAACCGCGTCAATAACTGCAACGCGACCGTTCACCTCCTCTCTGTATTTAGAATAGATTTTATTGTAAGCCTTTTAAAGTACAGAAAGATATATCTTTTGTCAAGAAGGAACCTAATCCGGTAAATGGGCAAACTTGAAACAGTGAGAGAACCCAGCTCTGCCCTCAAATTTAGGGATTTTGTCCCATTTCCCAGTCGTCATTTGACGTTCGTAATTTTACAACAAAAAGCGCCGCACGACGGGACACCCAGATGGGTGTATATCTTCGTGCGGCGCAAGATACTTCATAATATTACAGCTGTTTTCACCTCACGGCTTTAAAAACCGCCAAATCGGTGAATAACGGCCGTTTCGGTCACTGCCTTGGATTGCCAGGTGCGCTACCATTCGAGATCTTTATCCCGCTCCTGGCAGGCGCACCTAACGACAGTCACCTCCACTAGTCTTTTCTATCATCCGACCACCTCCTTTCTGTGTAAACCCAATATAGACAATGAAAAGTTGAAAGTCAACCCATGGAAGACTAAGAAAAGAGGTAGAAAATCACCAAATTTAAGGGTGGCTTTATAAGATATATTTACCCATAAAATTAGCTAATAACAACTATGCCATATATCAAGTATTATCAAGACTTTGGGTCCAATGCGTCACGCAGGCCATCTCCAAATAAGTTGAATGCCAAAACGGTAAAAAAAATGGCCACGCCCGGAAAGGTCAGTACCCAAGGCGCACGCACAATCAGTTCGCGCCCATTACTCAACATGGCGCCCCATTCTGGGATGGGAGGCTGTGCGCCAAGACCCAGGAAACTCAAACCTGCCGCATCCAAGATGGCGGTTGCCAAACCCAATGTGGCTTGCACGATAAGCGGCGCCAAGCAATTTGGCAAAACAGCAACCAACAAAATGCGTGCATGCCCAGCCCCCAAGGCACGAGAGGCCTGCACATAATCCATTTCTTTCACAGAAAGTGCAGACGCACGCACCAAACGCGCATATTGAGGCACAGCCACCAACCCTATCGCCAACATCGCATTTTCTAAACCAGGCCCTAAAATAGCCACAATGCCAATGGCCAACAGAATACTTGGAAATGCCAGCACCAAATCCATCAAACGCATCAACACCTGATCCAACACCCCACCCCAATACCCCGCAATCAAACCAATACCAGTGCCCAAGGTCAGCGCAATAACCACAGCAATCAGGCCAATGCGCAACGAAATACGCGAGCCAAAAATCACCCGACTCAAAATATCGCGACCAAAGTCATCCGTTCCAAAAGGATGGTCCAATGAGGGCAGCTTCAATCGATTGTACAAATCTTGAGCCAACGGATCATAAGGGGTTAATAAAGGTGCAAATACGGCGACAAACAAAAAACCGACCAACAAGACCCCACCCACCACAGCCAGTCGATTCTTCCGCAACCGTTTCCATAACATCTGCGCCACAGTTTCATGCCGACCCGATAAAGGGGTTTTGGTCAGTACACTATCCGTCATACTTAATTCTCGGATCGAGCCACACATACAACAAATCGGCAACCAAATTGACAATAACAAAGGTTGCGGCCACCAACAATACCCCCCCCTGAATGGCAGGGAAATCACGCGCATAAACCGCATTTATCAACCAGCGCCCCAAGCCCGGCCAGGCAAAAATAGACTCCGTCATCACCGCGCCCCCTAACAAATACCCAAATTGTAAACTGATAACGGTCAATATCGGGATAAATGCATTGCGCAACGCGTGTCGAAGGACCACCACACGCTCTGACAACCCCTTTGCCCAGGCCGTTCGCACATAATCTTCACGTAAAACCTCCAACAAACTCGACCGGGTCATGCGCACAATCACCGCCGCAGGCACGGTTCCCAATGTGATCCCGGGCAATACCAGATGCCACAACGCGTCCCCAAAAGCAAACAGGTCCCCCGCAAGTAGACTATCGACCAAATACAATCCAGTGACAGAAGTCACAAACACATGCGAACTCAACCGACCGGAAACGGGGAACAAACCCAACCACACAGAAAACACCATAATCATCATCAAACCCAGCCAAAAAATCGGCAAAGACACCCCAGCCAAAGAAACCGTCATGCCCACATAATCCCAAACGGTATTTCGCCGAATCGCCGAGACGATACCCGCCCCCAAGCCAATAAAACAGGCCAGCACCATACTGACCAAGGCCAATTCCAATGTCGCAGGAAAGCGCGCAATTAATTCGGCAGAAATGCGCTCACGAGATTTGATCGATCGCCCGAAATCACCCTGGAGCAGATCTCCCAAATAGCGCGCAAATTGCACATGTAAAGGTTGATCTAATCCCAAGTCTTGGCGCAATGCCTCCAAAGTTTCAGCACTGGCGCGCTCACCCAACATCACCTGTGCAGGGTCACCAGGAACGAGATGCACCATCAGAAAAACCAAGACAGTAATGCCTAACAAGGTCGGCACCAAAGCCAATATTCTTTTAATAATATAAATTTTCATACTCAGAGATCCGCGATGAGTAACAGACAACCAGCGATGCCCGTAAACGCTGGTCGCTAAAAGCTCATTCTTTAATTCCTACACGGTGGAACCACTTGCTTCCTGTTGGATGAAGCTGAAATCCATGAACATTTTTGTCAAAAGCTGCCGTCTGAGCCGCATGCACCAAAGGCACCCAAGGTGCATCTCGAAATACAATTTCCTGCGCTTGGTGATACAATTCTGTACGCTGCTTTTGATCACTGCTTTGTTGTGCATCAATCAGCACTTTATGCAACGGTTCGCTGCGATAAAAGGCGATATTATTGGCAGGAATTTGTGTCGCGCTCTTATCGAGCAACACATAAAGGAAATTATCGGGATCACCATTGTCTCCAGTCCAACCCAAAAGTGCCATATCATGTTGTCCCCGCTGTACTTTATCCAAATACGTGCCCCACTCATAGGTCACAATTTCTGCCTCAATACCCACAGCCTTTAAATCGGCCTGTATCGCTTGGGCAATTTTCATAGGTTGTGGCATATAAGGCCGCGGCACAGGCATCGCCCACAACGTGGTCTTAAATCCATTGGGAAACCCAGCTTCCGCCAATAATTGTCTGGCCTTTTCAGGATTATAGTCATAACCCTTGATGCCCTTATGATACCCCCACATCGTTGGCGGAATCGGGTTTACCGCAGGAAGCGCCAACCCTTGATACAGGTTATCGACCAATGATTTTTTATTGACCGCATGATTAATCGCATGCCGAACCGCCATTTCCTGGAAGGGTTCTTTGTCCATATTCATCGCCAAATAACCCACATTCATACCCGCTTGAGTAAGCAATTGCAATCGGTCGTCCGATTCAATACTCGGTATAAAATCAGGCACAAGATTGTCCATCCCATTAATGGAACCTTGCGACAAGGCAATCAACCGAACCGAGTTTTCGGGAATACTTCTAAAAATTAACCGATCAAGCTTGGACACTGTGCCCCAATATTGAGCGTATTTTTCCAAAACGATGCGATCATCTTTGATCCACTCCACAAATCGAAATGGCCCAGTACCCACAGGATGACGTGCAAAATCGCCTCCCCATTTCTTCACCCCATCCGGGCTCACAATACCACAAAAGCCCATGGCCAAATTTGATAAAAATGGCGCGTTAGGGCGTTTTAGATCAATCGCTACGATAAAATCATCCACTGCCCGTACATCCTTCACGATATCGCTCATCGACATGCTGTTCCAATATTGATAAGCGCCTTCTACCTTGTGAAAAGGATGATCCGATTTAAACTGCCGTGCCAAAGAAAACACAACAGCCTGAGCATCAAATGCGGTCCCATCGTGAAACGTCACGCCGCGCCTCAATTGAAATGTCCAAGTGAGACCATCTTCTGAAGCAGACCACGATTCAGCCAAACCAGGTGCAAGTTCGGTGCTTTCTGCCTTAAACGTGATCAATGTCTCATAGATGTTATCACACACCTTGAAAGACTCACCATCTGTCTCCAGCGCCGGATCCAAACCAACAGAATCCCCACCACGCCCAAACACGAGCGTATTCGCCGCTTGTTTCCCACACGCAGAAATCAGCACCAACAACGCCAAAAACAAATATCGTAAAGCCATATACACACTCCTAAAATCAAATGGGACCACAGATACACACATCAAAGCGCCGAGCAACAGATAACAAATGTTCTGTGTACCATCTGTGTTGATCTGTGTTCATCGCTGGTTGCTCCGTCTTTAATGCCCGTAAAGATAAGCTATAACCTTCGCCTGGCAAATGACATAAAAAAGCGGTCAACAGGGTGAAATCTGTTGACCGCCAATGATCAAGCACTGATCGTTAATAACTACTCTGCAAACGCTGCATCAAATGCAACATTTGAGGGTTCAAAATCCACAGCCCTCACAAAGTCAGCCGCTTCGGTTGCGCCGTGTTCACGATCCATACCCATGTCTTCCCATTCAACAGATAGGGGGCCTTTGTAACCCACATCATTCAATGCCCGAATAATTTCTTCAAAATCAACACTGCCGCGTCCAAGCGAGCGAAAATCCCAGCTGCGATTGGGATCCCCAAAATTGGTATGCCCACCAAATACACCCGCGCGTGTCGGAATATGCGACAAATACGCATCTTTCATATGTACATGATAAATACGGTCGCCAAATTCACGGATAAAGCCCACATAATCTACATTTTGATACACCAAGTGGCTGGGGTCAAAATTGAACCCAAATTCTTTACGCCCCTTCAATGCCTTAACCGCCCGAGCGGCCGAAGCGGTATCAAACGCAATCTCCGTGGGATGTACTTCCAATGCAAACTTGATGCGGTTTTTCTTAAACACATCCAATATAGGATTCCACCGATCAGCAAAATCTTGGAAACCAGCCTCAATTTGGCTGGGTGATACAGGTGGAAAAGAATACAACAAATGCCAAATCGACGACCCCGTAAAACCATTCACCACTTTCACACCCAAAGCTTTAGCCGCTTCGGCTGTCACCATCATCTCTTTGGCTGCCCGTTGACGCACTTGTTCAGGTTTGCCGTTGCCCCATATTTGTGGTGACAAAATGGATTTGTGCCGTTCGTCAATCAGATCACAAACGGCTTGCCCCACCAAGTGGTTGCTAATCGAAAAGAGCTGGAGCCCATGTTGTTCCAACAATTCTTTTTTCTCACGCACATATCTGTCACTTGATGCCGCTTTACGCACATCCAAGTGATCTCCCCAACATGCCAATTCCAAACCATCATATCCAAATTCAACTGCTTTTTCTGCCATCACAGACAATGGCAAATCTGCCCACTGCCCAGTAAACAACGTACAAGGTCTACCCATTTTCCAACTCCTATTTAAATCATTCACAAAATTATTTGGAATCACGGATGATAGCGTAGAGAGCTACGCGCAGCGCAAAATCATTTTTCTCGCTATGCCCCACGCGCTTCACGCTATGCACTTTTTTGCTTCTACACCTTCGGCACTTTTGCCCATTTCTTCGATTTTGCCGAGTCCACCACAGCTTCCAAAACAGCCTGAACCTTGGCGCCTTCGGTAAAGTCAGGCGAAAACTTCTTGTTCTTTACGATGGCCTCAAAGAAATCTTTAAACTCGTGCGTAAACGTGTGTTCCCAACCAATAACATGACCTGCTGGCCACCAAGCCCCCATATACGGCTGGCTCCCTTCACCCACAATAATGTTCCGAAAACCTTGCATGTGATCTTCATCATCCCGCGAGTAAAACTGCAAATGATTCATGTCTTCTAAGTCAAACACAAGGCTTCCCTTGCTGCCATTGATTTCAAACCGATTGTGATTGCGTCGCCCAGCGGCAAAACGCGTCGCTTCAAATGAACCCAAGGCACCATTCTTAAATCGGGCCAAAAACAATGTGGCATCATCCACGGTCACCCGGCCTTTTTTCTTACCCCCTTTGGCACCTAATCCACCATCGGCAACAGCATCAAGCAATGGCCGCTCTTTAATAAACGTCGTATCGGCACCCACAACCGTGTCAATTTCACCCACCAAATGCAAAGCCAAATCAATAATGTGTGCATTTAAATCGCCATGGGGGCCTGACCCTGCTTTGCTTTTTTCCAAACGCCACACCAACGGAAAGTCTGGATCAATAATCCAGTCTTGCAAATACACCGCACGCCAGTGATAAATTTGACCAATACGACCCTCTTCTATCAATTGTTTGGCCAATGCCACCGCAGGTACGCGACGATAATTAAAAGCCACCATGGTTTTCTTGCGCGTTTTCTTGGCAACCTTCAAAATTTCCTTCGCCTCTTTCAACGTGTTGGTCAATGGTTTTTCGCAAATCACATGCTTACCCGCTTCCAAAGCAGCGATAACCATCGGCAAATGTTGGTTCCCCGGCGTACAAATATCAATCACATCAATATCATCACGTGCAATAACCTTTTTCCAATCGGTTGCATATTCTTCCCAACCATAGGTTGCAGCAGCCTCTTTCACGGCAGCCTCATTGCGCCCGCAAATCACCTTCAAAACAGGCGTAACGCCCAACTCTGGAAAAAACGCAGGCACCTGACGAAATCCGTTGCTATGGGCTTTGCCCATAAACGAATACCCGATCATGCCAATGTTCAATTCTTTGGCCATACATCCTCCTTTTGGATCAAAAAAATAAAGCGCAAAATGCACCCAAATATAAAAAACCCACAGAAACTGTCAATACAAACGCACCATTAATCAACAGCACCCAATGCTCCACGTCCACTTCGCCATGTAATCAGGTCAGCCCATAATAGTCATCAATTTCTTGCTGATACCCATTTGCCTCACCCAATAACATCTCCTCTAACGTCACCGCCCGCCCAAGCAAGCCCGACTCTAAAATTGCATAACTCAACGCCAAATCAATTGTGCCTTCTTCCCCCGACATCGTCGCAGATTTGCCATCTCCAATTGCACGTAACCAATCCAACTGTTCAAGCGCAAACGCATCCGTAATACCTTCTGGCATCACACGGTCAAGGTCACTCTGCGATGCTTTTGCCTTAAACCGCCCCAACACATCAGACGTTTGGCCGCCAATATAGATTTTCCCTCCCGACAAAGCACCCGCACTGCCAAAAATATTCGTCCCCCCCGGTACACCAACTTGAATACCCCGCGTACTGCGCGACACAGCCATATGCCCCATGGCACCATTCTCAAATTCAAAATTGGTAAAAAACGCATCGTCTACCTGATTTTGTATTTCTTCTTCAACTGACGTATCGCCATCATCCATCAAAATTCGAACAGGCTCCACCGTGCGCCACATGGCTTGTACAGATTTTATGGCCCCACACATCGTGCGTACCCGATTGAACAAATGCACCCCCAAATCAATCGACACACCCCCACCCGCACCCAACTTGGTCTGTCGCCAAGGTGTTCGTGCTGCCACCAAATCGGGCCGATGTGACGAAAAACCCATCACCCCCTGATACAACATCTGCACATGCCCAATCAAACCTTGATCAATCGCCCAAGCACTGGCCTGTGTTGCGGGTGCAAAATGCGCGTTTTCATCAATGCCAAGTACCAAACCCGTCTCATCAGCCACTTCACACATGCGCTGTGCGGCTTTCACCGAAATGGCCATCGGCTTTTCAACCGCCACATGTTTGCCTGCTCTCATCGCATCAATCGCAATACTATGGTGGTTGTCATGACCTGTATAAATGACAACCGCATCCACATCACCCAATTGCAACATCTCCCGATAATCGGTATAAATGGCCACCTCTTGGTCGGGGTGCAAATCGTCAATATACATATGGGGTGCATTGAGCGGGTCACCCGGTGCTTCAACAGGTGCAGGCCGAGGCCCAAGCCCTTCGCCACGTTTGCGAAAACGATGCGCGTCTTCTTCTTTTCGAGCGCACAAAGCCGTAATGCGAAAGTGATCGCCAAAACCTTTCTCTTGCAACACTTGAAACCCACGCAGATGTGCGTTCAAAATACGCGCACACCCAATGACACCAATCTTAATCTCTGAGCTCATAAGAAAACCCCTTTTAATCTACCAATTTGTATACGCGCCATCCGCCCGCTTAAAACCAGCAGCCTTGCCCGGTGTATAGGCCTCCATCCCCTCAAAAGCTTCTTCATTAAATTCAATTCCCAATCCAGGCCCATCAGGCACGAGCAGATAACCCTTTTCAAAGGGCACTTGTTTTGGGAACACATCTGTCATCGTCGACATCGGCACCCGGGGTAATTCTTGCACACCCACCAGCGGAGATGCCAAACACAAATGCAAACACGCCGCAGTCGAAACGGGTCCCAAAGGATTGTGCGGCGCCAAATAGATATAATGCGTTTCACACCACCCAGCGATCTTTTTCGCTTCGGTCAAACCCCCAGCAATACACAAATCCACCCGACAATAATCCATCAAATCTTCTTCTATCACCTGTTGAAATTTCCACTTGCTGTCAAACTGCTCACCCACCGCAAGCGGTACGGATGTATGTTGCCGAACCAAGCGCAAACTCTGCGTGCTTTCACTACGCAAAGGATCTTCTACAAAATAGGGACGATATTGCTCCACCCCCCGACAAAACGCAATGGTCGCCGAAGGATCCAATCGGGTGTGCACATCCACACAAATTTCCAACTCGTCACCACATGCTTCACGCACGGCTTTTACCTGCTCAATGCCATATCGCACCGCACGTGACGGCTCAAACACCCCAGGGTCTGTCGGGTCAGACATCCCCCAGCGCACGAACTTCCATCCCTCATCCATCCGCTTTTTACAATTGGCCACCAAAGTATCAATCTGATCTCGCTCACCAATATGCGGATAACACACCACCTTATCCCGTGTAAGCCCACCCAACAACTCATAAACCGGCACACCCAAAGCCTTGCCCTTCAAATCCCAAAGCGCAATATCCACCGCACTCACCGCCGATGACTGAATCACACCGCCTGGAAAAAACCCACCGCGAAACATAACCTGCCACAAATATTCAATGCGCGAAGGATCTTCACCAAGCAAATCAGGTTCAAAACTCTTCACCACCTCGGCAATTGCAGCACCACGTCTTTTCAACCCCGCTTCGCCAATCCCATACAACCCTTCATCCGTTTCGACCTTGACGAAAAAATTGCCACTGCTGTGCACAAATGTCTTCAACGCTGTGATTTTCATATTCTTCGCCACCTTTTATAGTTTTCCCATTTATCAATGACTTATCCAATCCACCCCGCTGTCCCAACCGTATCTGCAATAGGCAGAGCGCGGTCCAGTTCTTCTTGTGTCAAGGATGCCAAGTCCGATGCCTTTACATTGGCCTCAATCTGTTCGCGATTCTTAGCTCCTGCGATCACACACGACACCCCAGGATGATCCAATACAAAACGCAATGCCGCTTGTACCATCGAACGTTTTTCATTCTGCAAGAACAGCAATTCGGGCAATTTCTTCAATCCTTCTTGCACTTCAGGTCGTTGGAAACGGGCATAACGCAAATCATTTTCTGGAATCTGTTGGGCTTGTTCGCCAAAGTATTTACCCGTCAACTGTCCTTTTGCCAAAGGCACACGAATCAGCGTTCCAATGGCCTGTTCTTTTGCCCAGTGCAATAACGCATCGGCAGATCGCTCCAACATATTGTATCCAATTTGTAGAATATGGACCGGCCCAAAAGCCTGCAACTTTCCAACGGCATCTTGGTTATTGGTCGAAATGCCGTACCACCGAATTTTACCTTCCACTTTCAGCTTTGCAAATGTTTCCATCACCGCAGGCATCGCCCATTCATAAGGTGTTGCATGCAGCTGATACACATCAATAAAATCCGTTTGCATCCGCTTCAAACTGTCTTCGCAAGCTTTTCGAATGTGCTGCCGAACCGCATCTTCATCTATCTGATCTTTATCCAATCCACGATTGGGTTGCACCTTGGTCGCAATCACCCACTTATCGCGTCGTCCCTTTAGCGCTTGCCCCACCAAAATCTCACTATGCCCACCGCCATACCCTTCGGCTGAATCGAGCAAATTCACACCCAAGTCTTGTGCCCGATGAATCAATGCAACCGACTCATCATCACTGGCCCCAGACCACACCTCAATGGTACCATCGGCTCGCTGTTGTTGACGTGCAATGGGATACGCACCCAAAGCAATTTCAGAAACTTCCAAACCTGTTTGCCCCAATGTGCGATACTTCATCTCGTAATCTCCCGACCTTCACCTGTGTTCAATGTCAATTCTTTCCAATCACCCTTTTCCCACCGCCAATAAAATGTCTCCAATGATTCACCCCCATTATAAAATCGTGCCAGTGAATCAGATTGCACCAACGCCATCACACCCTCAGGCAAACTCGAACCGCCCTCATGTTTCACTTCCAAAAGCGGTGTAACTTTGCCCTTTACCTCGCGTGTACCCAAAAGTAAGGGTCCATAACATCCCGTCACAGCACCCATGCCCCAATTGCGCCCATGCCCTGCCGCCGCAGAACAAATCGCGCTGCCCATATCGGCATGTTCCCGTCCACCACGCAAAGCGCGCCTCGCCATCGTCAACTTTGCTGCTGCTTGTTTGAATGCGCGTTCTGCATACTCAGGTTTGCCTGTGAGCTGATAGGCCAGTGTCAATGCGGAGGTGCATGGCTCTGTTGTCGGTATCACCGAACCGTCGGTGCCCCAAATACCCCAATACGTCATATCATTGCGCTTGCCCACACCCGGCCATTCTCGTTTGCGTGCTTGTGGAAACACCATCGCCAATTCGCCGTCTTGATACTTGGGCACTTTTTCAATCTGCCCGAGAATGGCATCATCCAACGAATCATCACCAAACGCTTGTCGATAATATGAAATCGCCGCCGCACCTGGGTCTGCATAAGGATCTAACAATTCCCCAACCAAAGGCTCTGCAATCCGCTTCGCGGCCTGTCGAAAAACCTCATCGCCCGAGGCGGCGTACAAATCACCCAATGCATAAATTGCACCCGACGCCAACAGCACCTCCACACCAATCAACGGGTCACCCGCAACATGATGATTGCCCTGTGCCGCTTTTTGCTGCTCGGCCTTTGCTGTGCCATGCCAAATCGGTTCGCCTTCTGGCCCCCACACAACGGGTAATGGGCCTTCAGGAATATCCACGATCATCTGTGCCCGACGGCGACCATACCCCAAAGCCCACTCCAAATACCGCTCTTGCCCTGTCACCCGATGCGCAGCCAGTGCAATATGGACAAACCGAAAATGCTCGGCCAACTCCACATCATAACCCGCATCTCCCCCAACGGTGCGCGTGCCAATATAATACCCATAAAACCGATCCCGATCCCAATCATACCACGCAGGAATATCTGCTACCCAATTGCCAATATGTTCGGCGGCATCATCCAACATCGTGGCCGCTTTTTCATCATCAGAAAACAGGCCCAAGTATCGTGGTAAAAACAACAGAAAGGGTTCCGTGCCGTGGTGCGCTTCTGCTTCGGGTTCATACCCATGCAAACAATCCCGCTCGACCCACCCCGCCAGCATCTCGCGCAAATACTCAAAATGTTCTTTTGCACCCACACTGCCGGTTACCAAATAGTGCGGGAACCAAGCAAGCGCATAATTGGCCTCATCTTCCCCACCCCCATGTTTACTTGGCGGATCCATCCTCCGACTCTGGTCCAACCAGGCTTCCATTTCTTTTCTCAACAATTGATAATGCTTGAAAATGGCGTCCATAAACCCTCCAAAACAGAAAGAAGAAAGAAGAAAGAAGGAAGATGACAGGCGAAACAGCCTTCAGTGAAGTGGGGGCACGTCTTCTCCCTTTCAACTTCTCTCTTCTCCCCATTATTTATCTTGACCTTCACAAAACAGAACCCTACTTTAAACACGATTCACCGCACATCATAGCGAACAAACAAGGCAAAGTCAAGATCTCCAAAAAGACCGACCGAAAGGATTTGGTTATGTCAGAAATTCGTATGGACCCGCAAACACTCCAAACATTTATCCACGCTGTTTTTGAACAAGCAGGCATGTCGCCTGAAGATGCCGCAGTTGAAGCCGAAGTACTCGTATGGGCCAATTTGCGGGGCGTTGACTCACATGGTGTATTGCGTGTCATTGACTATCTCGACAACATCAAATCGGGAAAAATGAACGCCCGCCCCAATGTCACAATCATCAAAGAATCACCCGCCATTGTTTACATGGACGCAGATCGATCCCTCGGTCCACCCGTCACGGTTAAAGCCATGAATATGGCCATTGAAAAAGCCAAAAATGTGGGCATTGGTTGGACGCTCATTCGCAACGTCACCCACCAAGGTGCGATGGCCTATTATTCGCTTATGGCAGCAAAAGAAAACTTGGTGGGTATGTCCATTGTGTGCAGCCCCCCCAACATGGCACCCTTTGGTGCCAAAGCATCGGGTTTGCACAACAGCCCCATTGCGTTTGCCATTCCCGCAGGCAAACACGAGCCCATCAGCCTCGATATGGCCACCAGTGTTGCAGCAGGTGGCAAACTCATGTTGGCCCAGGACAAAGGTGTTCCCCTGGGTGACGACTGGGCACTCGATGCCGATGGCAACCCAACCACCGATGCCCATGCAGGCAAAATACTACGCCCAGCAGGAGGACCCAAAGGATCGGGACTGGCACTCATCTTCCAATGTCTCACAAGCCTCATGGCCAACAACCCACTCATCGTCCCCGTTTTACAGGGGGCCGAAAACTCTGGCAAACAAAACAGCATTGTTGCAGCCATTGATATCTCTTTCTTCATCGATGTTGACGACTACAAAGATCACACAGACAACCTCATTGACGAACTCAAGAAACTACCTAAAGCCGATGGATTTGACGAAATTCTCATGCCAGGCGAACCCGAAAACAGAACCCTTATTGAACGTTCAAACAACGGCATACCCATCCCCCCTGGCACGGCAGACAAACTTCGAGAAGCCGCCAAACGACTCAGCTTGGCCATTCCCAAAGGATTATAAAAACATCCATCTGAACAGAATAAGGAATTTCCATGAAAAAATACCTGCTTTTTTGTCTCTTCAGTCTCTCACTGACCGTCTCTTGTAGCAGCAACAACACGGGCAATCCCCTAGCGAGCCAAGATCAACTTTTAGGTGCGTGGATACAAGAGAGCGCCAATGAATTTACTTTAAATACCAACAACCGTTTCCTAACCCTTACATTCCGAGCAGATGCCACCTTTGAAATCGTCATTGTAACCGGTCGCCTATCTGGCAACCCTATTACAGACACCCTTCAAGGTACATACTTCGTCTCTGGATCTCAATTGACCACCGTATTCTCCGATGGCACCAGTGACAGTGTCTCCGTAAAGTTTGATGGAGACAGAATGATATTTGAAGATGGCTTAGGCAACGTCTCTGTATACAGAAGATAAACGAAAGACATCCCATGCCCATTGAGCACCGCACCGTAATCATTGTTGGCGGCGGCCCTGCCGGT
Source organism: Candidatus Latescibacterota bacterium (assembly GCA_047619225.1). Taxonomy (GTDB): domain Bacteria; phylum Latescibacterota; class UBA2968; order UBA2968; family UBA2968; genus JABIFK01. Next base: position 44,344 of record JBLHJX010000003.1, on the reverse strand, counting down.
CTCGCTTTCACTGCTGTCTTTGGTGGATGGCATCCCTACTACAGCGGCGGCGACTTATTTCGGTCACGATATCCCCAACTTGATGACTATCTTAAGAACGATGACCGGTCACTGCTTCAAATGAACATGAAAGACGTGGCAAAAACAGGTATCCAACCCGCCGACCTATTTCGTCTCCTCCACCACCCTGGCAAAAAATATCGCGACATCAATGAAATAGCGTATACCTTTCGCAAAAAACAAGCCATTGACTACTTGCTCATCACACAGGAAAATGTAGGGGGTCTCTGGAACACGGTACCGCGCAATTTGCTCACCCTTTCCCCCGGTCAATGGATGGAATTTGGTTATTATCCACTGGCACAGCATGCCCAAGAACAGAATCTCGACATCGACGTCAATGACCTCATTATCAAACGCGATCTCATCACCTATTACCACACCATTCCCAAACGCTTCGAACAAACCAACCACATCCACACCGAAGAACGTGTCACGCGTATAGAACCGCACGAAAAAGGATTCTTAGTCACCTCACAAGATGTCAGCGGTGAAACCACCCACCAATACACCTGTAAACACCTCATTTACGCCGTGGGACAACGCTGCCAATTGCGCCGTCTCGAAGTTCCCGGCGACGACCTGCCCATCGTGTCTAACCACTACGAACACGTCACCGATTACCCTGGCCAACACGTCATCGTCGTGGGTGGCGGACGTTCGGCAGACTGGGCCGCAACAGAACTCCATGATGCAGGTCGCCATGTCCATTATGTGATGCGTCAACCCTTCGACGTTCACTGGCGACTCATTACAGACAGCCGTTATGGCCTCCCCTATTATGCGCGTATAGCAGAACTCATCGAAACCAAGTCACCCCGCTTCAACACACTGTATAACACCCAAATTAAGAAAATTGAAGAAAATGGACGTGTTACACTCGATACACAAAACAAAGAACACAGCCTGAAAGTAGATCACATCATTACCGAAATCGGTGGGCGAGCAGACTACTCCCTTATCCAAGGCTTCAAACAAGATCTCACCTTTGTAGAAAAACACGATGCCTATCGCTTCCAAGTACATCAAGTGGCCACCCACTCACACAGCCACGAATCCATCAACATCCCCAATTTCTACCCTGGCGGTTATCTCGCTCAAGGCATCGGCCTCGTGGTCTTTGCCATGCACGGCACCACCTATGCCATTGCCGCCGATATCATGCAAAAAGAAAATTTACAATAACGTTTAAGGAGTTACCATGGCTGAAACAGTTACCATTCAAGATGTAAAAACCATCATCACACAACCTGCCGGATCACGGCTCGTCATCGTCAAGCTCATCACCTCAGAACCCGGTCTTTACGGTCTTGGTTGCGCCACATTCACCCAACGCTTCCACGCAGTTCACGCCGCCATTGACAAACATCTCAAACCCTTTCTTATTGGGCGCGATGTGGACCGCATTGAAGAGATTTGGCAAATGAGCATGGTCAATTCCTATTGGCGCAATGGTCCCGTGCTCAACAATGCCATCTCCGGTGTCGATCAAGCCCTTTGGGACATCAAGGGCAAACGCGCAGGTATGCCGGTGTATCAACTCTTAGGTGGCAAGTGTCGTGAAGCTGCCGATACCTATGCCCATGCAGGTGGCAAAGACAAACACGAAGTCGTGGACAGCGTGCGCAGTTTCATGGAACAAGGCTACCGCCACATTCGCATCCAAATGGGCGGGTATGGCGGCCAAGCCGACGCCCTACAAAAACCTGAAGGCGCCCCCGCCGGAGCCTACTATAACCCCCGCGAATATTGCCGAAGCATGCTCGACATGATTGAGCACGTGCGAGCAGAAGTCGGTCCCGAGATTGAACTCCTCCATGACATCCACGAACGTCTACGCCCCAGCGATGCCATCCAATTTGCCAAAGATGTCGAACCCTTTAAGCTCTTCTTTCTCGAAGATGCCCTTGCTCCAGAGGACAACGAATGGTTCCATCACATGCGCACACAATGTGCCACCCCTATAGCCATGGGCGAACTCTTCAATCACCCACACGAATGGACACCGCTCATACAGAACCGCCTCATCGACTTTATTCGCATGCACGTCAGTCAAATGGGCGGCATTACCCCAGCGCGCAATGTGGCCGCCTTTGCCAATATGTTTAACGTGCGCACCGCTTGGCATGGTCCCGGCGACACATCCCCTGTCGGACATGCAGCCAACCTGCATCTCGATCTTTGGGCACCCAATTTCGGCATCCAAGAATGGTGTCGCTTCAATGAACTCTGTTACGACATGTTCCCTGGCCTGCCCGAAGTGCGCAACGGCTACCTCTACCCCAACGACAACCCCGGCCTGGGTATTGACATCAATGAAGAACTTGCGGCCAAATATCCACCCAAAGACGAAATCATTCAATGGACACAAACCCGAAGCCCCGACGGCTCGCCGATGCGTCCCTAAACTTAAGGAGCTACATCTTGGCATACATCTGGAACGACAAAGAAAAAATCGAAGCCATAACCCCCCTAAACCCATTTGGCCGGTTTGAAGATGGCCGTCCAAATGTGCCCGACGACATTGTTGAACGCATGAGCAAAGTCACATCGGAAGAAGCTTGGGGCGTACTTAACAGCAATGGTTACACACTCCAATTTGAAGGCAACTGGCACAACCTGCATCCAGATCGCATTCTCACAGGTCGTGCCGTAACATGTCGCTATGTGCCCTCCCGACCCGACTTGAACGATGTCGTTCAAGAAATCGGTAAAAATGAAGGCCGCGTAGGGGGTCAAAACTCTTGGGCCATCGATACCCTTGTGCCGGGTGACGTCATTGTCGTTGAACTCTTTGGCAAAATTATTTGGGGCACATTTGCCGGTGACAACCTCGCCACCGCCATTCAAACCAGCACCCAAAACGGTGGTATGGTCGTTGATGGGGGCATGCGCGATTATCAACGTGTCATTGAATTGGAAAATTTTAACGGCTTCCTCAAAGGCCTCGACCCCACTCCCATTCGCGATGTCACCTTAATGGAAATCAATGCCCCCATTCGCATTGGTGACGCCACGTGTTTGCCTGGTGATATTGTCTTGGGCACACCCACAGGCGTCACTTTCATTCCGCCCCACTTAGCCCAGCAAGTTGTCGAACGATCAGAATCAGTGCGCTTGCGCGACTATTTTGGTCAAATGCGCATCCGCGAAGGCATCTACACCCCCGGTGAAGTGGATCGTAAATGGTCAGAAGAAATGGATAAAGATTTCGACGAATGGTCCAAAACGCACAACCTAAAAACAGAAGGTTTGTCGTAAAGCTCACCTTTAGGAGAACACAATGAACACCAACTCATCGCCATCCCAACTAAAAATAACCGACATGCGCATCGTCAACCTTAAAGGTGCGCCCATGCGGTCTACACTCATCCGCCTCGACACCAACCAAGGCATCTACGGTCTTGGTGAGGTGCGCGATGGTGCAAGCTTTTATTATGCCCTCATGCTCAAACGCATCATTCTGGGTGAAAACCCGTGCAATGTGGACAAAATCTTTCGCATGATCAAACAGTTCGGCGGCCACGCCCGTCAAGCCGGCGGTGTATGTGCCATTGAAATGGCCCTCATGGATTTGGCAGGCAAAGCCTATGGCGTGCCTGCATATCAACTGGCAGGAGGAAAGTTTCGCGATAAAATTCGCTGCTACAGCGACACAGACTCTTCTCCCGACGCCGAAGAAATGGGCAAACGCCTCAAAGGTCGCATGGATGCCGGTTTCACTTTTCTGAAAATGGACATCGGTGTGCGCCTAATTCAACACATTCCGGGTGCCCTCTCTTACCCACAAGGCATGCTTGAAACCAATCGCGTGATGCACCCCTTCACGGGCATCCAATTCACCACCAAAGGCATTGATGCGTTGGTCGATTATGTCAGCACAGTCCGCGACATTGTAGGATATGAAATCCCATTGGCGGCCGATCACTTTGGTCATGTCAATGTGGAATCATGCATTCGCTTGGCGCGTGCACTCGAACCTTTCAGCTTAGCTTGGCTCGAAGACATGATCCCTTGGCAGTTTGTAGACCAATGGGTGCGCCTAAAAAATGCAACATCTGCACCGGTCTGTACTGGGGAGGATATTTACTTACTCGAAAACTTCAAACCCCTCATCGACAACAAGGCCGTATCCATCATTCACCCCGACTTGGCAACCTCAGGCGGCATTCTCGAAACCAAAAAAATAGGCGACTATGCACAAGAACACGGCATTGCCATGGCCATGCACATGGCCGCCACCCCCGTGGCTCAAATGGCCAGTGTTCATTGTGCTGCCGCCACCGAAAACTTTCTTATCCTCGAAAACCACGCCGTCGATTATGCACCCTGGAATGATCTTGTAACAGGTCTTCCCAATCCCATTATTCAAAATGGCTATATCGACGTGCCTGAAACACCAGGTCTCGGTCTTGACCTCAACGAGGATGCCATCAAAGAACACATCGATCCCGACAGTCCAGGTTATTTTGAATCCACTGAACAATGGGACAATCTCAGAGTAAACGACCGGCTTTGGAGTTAGAAAAGTTTATTTATTTCATTTAAAGGAGTTATCCATGCCTACCATCGGTATTGTTGGCGCAGAAAACAGCCACACAGTAGCCATTGCAAAAACCATCAACATTCAAAAACTCGTTCGTGGATTTAGCGTCACCCACGTTTGGGGGGAAACAGCCAAAGATGCCAAAGATGCACAAGAACGCGGTCAAATTCCCAACATTGTTAAAAACCCCGCAGACCTCATCGGGAAAGTCGATGCCGCTCTTGTAGACCACCGACATGCCATGTACCACTTGCCAGCCGTACGCCCCTTATTGGAAGCCAAAATCCCCCTGTTCGTAGACAAACCCTTCAGTTACCGTGTCAAAGAAGGCCGTGAATTTCTCGATCTCGCCAAAAAGCTTGGCGTGCCCGTGTGCTCCTTCTCTACCTTGCCCAAACAAGCCTCCTTTGTCCAACTTAAAAAAGACGCACGCGATCTGGGCAAAATCGTCTCCGTCATCTCCACGGGGCCTTGCGACCTCAAATCCAAACATGGGGGTGTCTTCTTTTACGGCATCCACCAGGTCGATATGGTCGTACGCCTGCTCGGACAAGACGTCACACACGCCCAAATCAACCGCGGCAAAGGCAACCACACCGCCACGCTCTTTTCGGCCAGTGGTGCCATCTCAACCATGAACCTAATCAGCGATGGACGCCCAGATTTCCACATATCTATCATTGGCGAAAAGGGACGACTGGACCGCGTGATTACACGCGATGAAAACCCTTATCTTTCTGGCATCAAAGATTTCTGTAGCATGTTCCGCACAGGTAAAACCAGTGAAACCGACGTCACGATGTTGAATCCCATTGCGGTGTTAGAAGCGCTGGAAAAGTCTGTAAAAACAGGCAAAAAAACCAAATTACCAGCAATCGGCTAATTTCTAAATCTCTTAAAATGTGAAGGTGCAGGTCTCTTAAAACGCACCTTCGCATTTTTTTTATAAGGCATATACCATGGAAACCGTCGCTCAGACACAGATCCCCTTACCCGACAAACCCGTACACAAACTCAACAAACGCGAAATGAAAATATTCCGCCAATGGATGGGATTTGATTCAGGTGGCACCATGGTCGCCTACCCCACAGCAGAAGAAAAGAAACATCGTGCCAAACGGGAACGGTGGAAGGCACGTTTTTCGGGCAAAGGCAAACGCGAACCCAGCCTCCTCATTCGAGAAGAACAGATTCGATACATGCGGGCCAACGTAAAAAAACATCCCGCAGCGAAAAAATGGCGTGATGATATCCTTAAACGTGCAAACGAAGTAATCGCCCAATCAAATAACTTCTTCGACACCTTCATTCCAGATATGGGGCCTTGGAATCGCGGTGGTAACTTTTGCCCCAACTGTGTACACAAAAAATCCCCAGAAGGCCTAAACAGCTACTTCTGGCAATGGGACTGGGAAAACCCAGATACCCTCACCTGCCCCTATTGCAACATCACGTACCCAAATGCGAAATACCCCGAAAACGGCGCACTTGAACTGCCTCGCCTAAAAAAGACGTACACATTTCACGTCCTCAAAGAAGAACTCGAAACCGAGGACTGGCATTTGGGTGACAAAGCTGGGCGATTTGTCAATCAACCTATTCACGTCTCTTTTACAGGCAACATTCGCGCACTTAAAATTCAGTGGGCCATCAACCGAAGCGAAGACCTGTCGCTGGCATATGCATTTACGGGCAAAAAAATCTACACCCAATCTCTCGAAAAAATCCTCCATCGTTTTGCCAATGTATATGCAGGTTATCCGCTCCACAGCTATTTCCAAGATACGGTCGATGCAGATCCCGGATACGCCACAGATCATGCCGATGAACTGCCGACGGTATTCAAACGCAATGCCAGTATCAGCGTTTATGATGGGCGACACGGATACAACCACGAAAAAACCACCACGCGCACAACACGTGTCGCCACAGGATTGTGGGGATGCTCCCGTATAGCTACGGAACTCAGCACCACAGGCGGATCTTTTCTCAAACTCTTCCAAGCATACGACATTGTCAAAAAGCACTTCTCAGTAAAATCCCGTCAAAAGATCGAACAAGACTTCTTACTCGAACTCTTCCTCGATGTCAAAGCCTATGAACCCCTTTCCAACAAAGCCGGTCCCGTGCGTGCATCGCGTGTGGCCTTTGGTCTTGTTTACAACAACAAAACAGAACTAAGCGCAGGCCTCAAAGGTTATCACCAGATTCTTGACGGACAATTTCACACTGACGGCTCCATGAAAGAATCGCCCATCTACGGGCACAAACCCATTGGCGAAGACTTATGGCGCGTTCCTGAAATGATGCGCGGCACCCAAGACTTTTATGCAAAAGGCATCTTACCCAAAGCCTTTCAAGCATTCGCCAACATCGCCACACCAGCAGGCAAACACCCACCACTGGATGACAGTTTTCTTCATTCGGGCACACCCACGCGAACCTTTGACATTGCCGCAAAGCGATGCAACATTCTCATCCCAGGCGAAAGCGGCCCCCCATCTGACTTCGCTATTCTCAACACCGACCTCTCCAAACGGCCCAAAAGACCAAAATCGAGCAAAGCCTTCAACCACTATTACGAAGGCCGTCACCTCGCTTGTGTCGGATTCGGCTCAGGCGCCAAACGCACCCAACTCTATCTTCTCGGAGAAGATGGACGCCGGGGGCATCGCCATGCTGGCCCGCTCACCTTGCAACTCTTTACTGACGGTCGCGAAATATTTCCCGACCTCGGTTATATCTGCGACCACCCAGGCAATCAATGGGTCAAAGCCACACCGAGTCATCAAACCGTCACCGTCGATGGCCACAATCTTTACCCCGGCGCGTCAAGTTCTCTCCTCGGTTTTGCAAACAAAGGTTCTGCCCGATTTGTTGATATGCACCTACAACACCAAGACGGCATATCTTTGCGCCGTGCCATCACCCTACTTCGCAAACCTGACGGCTTGCCCATTCTCATTGACCTCTTCGATGTAGCAGGCGGCACCTTTCACGATTACAATACACGCGTCATTGCGCCACCCAAATCGCTCCAAGTCGCGCCCAACCTTAAACCGCGCAAAGAAACACTTTACCAAGACCATTCATTCTACCCACTCAAAGATTTCCAAACGGCAGGCAAAACAGAGGGTGGATGGACTGCCACCTGGGGGCGTGGCACAGAAAAAGTAAAAGCGCACATCCTCACCCCCTGCACCGAACTCATCACTTATAGGTCTCCTGGTTGGCGCTCCCAGCAAGAAATCACGGCAGACCCAAACAAGTATCTCGACACGCTCGTGCTGCGCAATCGCAAGAAACACAGCCGGTTCATTGTCGTCTACGAAGTCATACAAGGGCGGCCTCAACTGCGCGATGCAGAACTTGACACGACGTCCCCCAACCCCATCATCACCCTATCGCTCACAAAAAACAAAACGACCACAGTGATCATGCCAGGATGCATACAAGAAAACAGCGAAACAGCTTGGCATATCGCTTAAATTAGGAATCTTACATGCATCCTCTCCTCGAAAAACTAAACTTAGCATTCCCAGGGCTTGAAAAAGTTAAAACCGCCGCTGATCAAAACAACGTCAGCAGGGCGTTGTCAGAATTGGTCACCTATTTTCGAAACCGCGAAGAACCCGACCCAACCCTGCTTGCAAAAGCCAACGCCGATGTGATCGATGCGGCCCTCAAAGGGCTTGCTCATGAATTTGTCTTCTACAATGAGCAGGGCACTGTGCCAGGTAGCGTCATCGACTGGACCTGGAAGCCCGGCATTGATTGGGAATGGACATGGGCGCTCAATCGACACGGTTGGTGGTCCACATTGGCCTCCGCTTATCTCACCACACAAGACGAAACATATGCCCAAGAGCTCGACACCCTGATTCAAACTTGGGTCGGCGGACATCCCCCCACAGTGGATGACCGCTCCTGCTGGCGTACCATAGAAGCTGGCATTCGCACCATGAGTGCTTGGCCCTCTATCTTGGGTGCTTTAAAACAAAGTGATAACATCTCTCAAAATGCGTGGCTCTATTATTTGCGGTCTATATCTGACCATGCCGAATTTCTTCTAGAGAACCCCAAAGGCGGCAATTGGTTGCTCATGGAAAGCAATGGGGTACTCACCTGCGGGCTTATTTTTCCCGAATTCAAACGCGCACAAGACTGGGTACGCATAACCATTGAAAAATTTGAAGCAGAAATGATCAAACAAGTACACCCCGACGGCGCACAAGTGGAATACAGCACGGGATATCAATTTGTTTGCATTCACAACTTTGAAGCCGTCCTTGACAAAACAGATCGCATCGGAAACCAAAAATTCTCGCAAACGTATCGAGACTATCTCATTTCAATGTATGAGCATGTCATGTATCTCATGCGGCCCGATGGCAAACTGCCCATGCTCAACGATGCCGATCAACGAGACGTCAGCCAACGCCTCATCGCGGCGGGTGAAAAATTTGCCCGCCCCGACTTCATCCATGCAGCTACCCATGGTGTTCAAGGCGCGCCACCACAAAATCAGAGCCATCGATTTTCATGGTCTCGTAGAGCCGTTATGCGCAATGGGTGGGATGAAAACGCCCATTATGCTTTGCTCGAAGCAGCGCCCTTTGGATATGGTCATCAGCATGAAGATGCGCTCACATTTGAACTCATGGCCTATGGCCAACCCCTTATTGGCACCATGGGGCGCTTTACCTATGCAGATGTACCAGAAAGACGCTACCTCACATCCAGCCGAGGGCACAACGTCATTCTCATAGATGGACAGGGCCAAGCCATGCGGTCCCTCAAACCACAAGATCGCATGAACCCCAACTGGATCGCAACTGCAGCCACCCACGACCCATGGGTAAACACAGAAGACTTGGACATCGCTTACGGCAAATTCGACGGCCCCTGGGGTGGTGAGCTTGAAAACATCACATGGGAACGTTGGCTCGCCTATCACAAACCCAAGGACCACTGTTCGGGCTTTTGGATCGTCAAAGACCATATCTCTGGCACAACAAAACACGACCTCGAATTCTTACTCCACTTCTTTCCTGGGGAAATCTCTTGGAACGAATCACAAGGCACCATCACCACCGATTATGGCGCTGAATCGGGCAATGTATTAGTCAAGTTCCCAGACACAAAAGACCTCCGTTTTGACGCCGCCTGTGGACGAAAAGACCCAGCGCGCGGTTGGTTTAGTCAAGAATATGGCAAAATACAATCTGCCTACGAGATGGCAACGCACCGTCAGGTACAATTGCCTTATACACACCATATGGTCTTTGTTCCATTTAAAGAAACAGTGCCTGAGATTGATATAAGCGTCTCAGATAATCACCTCGAAGTAAGCATCAATAACCAAATTCATTCGGTCGACATTGACCCTATTTGAGCGATCTACATCTGCTTGATTCATTGTTTTAAGAAATATCCTTTGACGTAATCCAAGGTATCGAAGTAATGTTCATGGTAACTGCTTAACAAAGAAGGAGCATACCATGACACACAAACAACGCATACTCGCCACCATTCAGGGAGAAGCAACCGATCAAATTCCTTGGGCTCCACGAATGGATCTGTGGTCCATTGCCCACCGAGCGCGCAACACGCTCCCCCCCCAGCTAGCCAACAAGAATACGGTTGAAATTGCACAAACACTCGATGTTGCGTGTCATGCAGTGGGTGCAGATTTTACGATTCCCAATGGACGCGATATCTCTTTGCGTAGTTTGGGCTTAGACAACCACTCAGACTACCCCTATCGGGTTGAATTGCAGAACCTGCCCATTCAAAGCCATGATGACGGAGAAAACCTCATCACAGACATCCAAACACCGGTAGGCACGATCCATTCGCATCTTTACCGCGCAGATCACATGAAAGTTGACGGCATATCCCTACCTTTTGTCAAACATTATCCATTGCACACCCTCGATGACTTAGATGCCTTATGTATTGTCTTTGACCACATCCAAGTTGTACCCGCACCAGAGTCGTATTCAAAGTTTCAAAAACGCATGGGTGATCAAGGTATTGCCGTGGCCCGAGGTCCAATGGCGGCCTCCCCAATGCACCTCATCTTACACGAACTGACACCTATGGATCAGTTCTTCTATTTTTATCATGATGCACGTGAAGACCTAAACAGGCTCTGTGAACACATGATCCCATTTTTTGATGCCGCACTAGATGCACTGGTTCAAAGTGATGCGGAGGTTGTGTTTTGGGGTGCCAACTACGATCAAGATCTTACTTGGCCACCCTTTTTTATTGAAGAAATCACGCCATGGTTACAAAAAGTGGCCGACCGCCTACACAGCGCAGGTAAAATCTTGCTGACACATTGTGATGGTGAAAACCGCAATCTCTTGCCTCTGTATCCCAATTGTCGTTTTGACGTAGCAGAATCGGTTTGCCCCGCCCCGATGACACAGTGTACATTAGCCGAATTGCGTACAGCGATTCCAAACATCACCATTTGGGGAGGCATTCCATCTATCGCACTCTTGCAAAGTAACATGACCGATAGACAGTTTGAAGCCTATCTCGAAGAAATATTCGACAATTTGGGTCGCGGAGATCACCTCATTCTTGGCGTTTCAGACAACGTACCCCCCGATGCCGACTTAACCCGACTTGAGCTGATTAGAAAAAAAATTGAAGATTTTGGACCTGTCCAACGCGCCTGACAAAACAACCATTCGATCAAACTATCTTTCAAGGATTTGAAACTATGGCATCGATTATAGAACAAGTAGCAAAACCAACTTATACCGATTTTGGTGATCCCGAACCCATTGACGCCATTTTTCCAGTTGGGTCAACACCTTCCCCCGACGATTGGATATCTATACGAAAAGATCTACAAAGTCGCTGGCAAGACGTATTGGGAGCTCCTTCATTCACAGATTATGATCACGCCCCCAAAATCATTCGCACATTTGAACAACCCGCATATCACGGTACCGTATTCAAACAACCAACAAGCCCATCCACGCAACAGATCGTTCTATTGATGGAACCGAAAAATCCATTGTTAGAATCCTGTCCAGGTATGGTGATTCCGTTCTACAACCCAGATCGCATGATTGGCCTCAATATCGAAACACAAGAACCACTTGCTGAAGAATCGCCGCTGATTCAATTTGGCCGTCATCTAACAGAACAAGGTTATATCGTGGTCTGTACAGAAGCCTTTCCATACAATACCGTACCTGAACCCACAGAAAATGTTGGATTTTCCTGGTGGCAAAACGGTGCGGAGAAACTGCTCAAAGACAATCCAAATTGGACAGGCATCGCCAAACTCACATATGATACCAGCCGAGCATTGGATCTGCTCCTTAAACAACCCAGAATTGACCCACAACGCGTAGGCGTGATGGGCCACTCTTTGGGTGGCAAAATGTCATTCTATGCCGGCTGCCTCGACGAACGTTTCAAAGCCATCGTCAGCTCCGACTTTGGTATGGGTTGGTCCTTCACCAATTGGGATGCCCCGTGGTATCTGGGTGATCAAATCACCCGCCCAGGCTTCTCGCTGGCCCACCACCATCTGCTTGCCCTCTTTGCGCCCAAACCTTTTCTGCTCTTCGGCGGTGAAGCAGATCGCCCTGCCACTTGGCAATATCTCGAAGAAGCCCGCAAAGTTTATGCACTCTATGGCAACACCAACGGCATCGGCTTCTTTGATCATGCCTCAGGTCACCGCCCTACCGAAGAATCGCTTCACATCGCTTATAATTGGTTGGCAGAACAATTCAATATCACGGCACACACGTGGACACTGTAAACAAAATAGACCAAAGGACACATGACACATGGATTCCAAGCTGATCGCGTTGGGGCTTAAACCCCAAGCCCTGAGTGAGAAACACATACACCAATTGGACAAACAAGGATATACGGTCTTTCAAGACATCATCGACACACAATGGTTGGGTGCACTGCGAGAAACATTTGATGCTATATACGAAACAGAAGGAGAAAAAGCCGGTGTAGAAGTGGCACAGATGGAGGGTGTTCGCCGTCTGGCCGACTTGACGAACAAAGGGAAAGTTTTTGACCCAGTCTATTTAGAACCCATCTTATTGGCTGCAGTGCATCATGTCTTACAACGCCCCTTTAAACTACATTCCGTCAATGGTCACGATCCTCTCCAAGGGTTTGGTCTGCAAATCCTACATGCCGACACGGGTGAACCCACCGTACCCGGCGGGCCTTATCACACAGTCAACTCCATGTGGATGCTCGACGACTTCACCGAAACCAACGGCTCCACACGCATCATTCCAGGTTCACACTTAACTCCCGGACGCGTTGTTGACTACATAGAAGATCGCAAGGCCGACCACCCCGATCAGACTTTTCTAACGGGCAAAGCGGGTTCTGTCGCCGTTTTTAATGGCAGTCTCTGGCACAGTTCTTATACCAACCAAGACGGGCAACCTCGCCGCACATTGCACTGCGCATTTATTGCCCGTGAACACAAACAACAAACAGATCAGCGCGCCTACTTGCGTCCAGAAACAGCAAAAAGGCTCTCGCCTTTGGCCCGTTATGTATTGGACGTGGATTAAAAACCTGTGCCTCTGCATAAGAGAAATGAAAAGAGCTCCTATTTTGGAGCATAAAAATAGGCGGACAATACATAAAAGTATTGTCCGCCTATTTACCAATGGGATACGCTTTGGTTCTATTTGAGTTTATCCAACAAATCTAAGAAGCCTTGGCGCAAAACAGCTTCAGCCTCCTCGGCATAGGGGGATACCCGCACCTCATATCCACCCGTTTCATAGGCCTCGGCAACAGGCACATATCCCGCACGACTGCCTGCTACATATGAACATACCATGGTCATAGGGTGGTTCTCTTTCACCGCCATTGCTGTTTGGGCAAACACCTCACCAGGAAAACCAATAATCCGAAGAGGGCCTATACGCAAACCCTGAATGCGTACCTTGCAAAATTTGCCCATCCCCTCATCTACATCGCGTAATTTGCGCGGCAAGTAAATATCCAACTCGGCACCCACAATCGCGTCGTCACCATCCAATGCTCCCAACCCAGCAACCATCCCTTTTACATCATTCACAAACTCCGAAGACAATGCCTCAACCTTTTCAAAGGATTCTTTGCGATCATCTCGGGGCGCGATATTGGCGCACCCGCCATTTAAAAACACAAAAGGCGATCCACAATCCGCTTCCAACTTAGATGCCGCAAGCCCTGGCCAATCGCCCGACAACTGATAATTGCGTTGACTCAGCATCGTGCCATGACATGCAAAATTGCCCAATCGGCCAATCGCCTCACCTGCTGAGTCTCGCGCCTCAATAAGAATCACTTCTCTATCAATGGGCCCGTTGGGGTTCTCGCCCAAAATAATTTTGCCATCGGGCAATTGCTCACGTCGATTAATCCCAATCTTCGACTCACCCGTTGTACCAAATAAAGTCGCATCTTGCAAACGCGACTTGGCTAGCGCAGAAGCAGTCACAACCTGTGCTTCCACCATTTGGGCCCACGCCTTATTGGCATCGTTGTATACGTTCGGAGCCGAATGGGTATGCGTCCCTATAAAAAACACATGTCCAGAAGGAATACCCAATTCGGTTTCTAATACAGGCAACGCGCGCTCAATTATTGCATCCGAAAACCACAAAATATCGGCAGAAATAACCAGTGCATCGCCATTGCTACCCCGTGCATAAAACGCACGCAAAGAAATGGGATCGTGCACAGATTCATGCCCATGATCACGCCCTGCATACCCCGCCAAAAAACATGGCGTTCGAGGTGTAATGTCAACAACGGCAGTACCAATTTGAAGTGCCATCCGAAACCCTCCGGTGTTCCCTTTAAAAAAGGGAAATGCGATCTGATTGTATCATGATTGTCATCGTATTCATTTATACAGTCTCTTCCTTCTTCAGCATCCCCACATCTTCCAACGCCTCGCGCAATTCCTCAATCAGTTCTTCATACGCCTTGCTGTGAAAATAAGCGCGCGCTTTGGGCATGGTCTTGATCGCGGTTTTGCTCGTGTAATCCATTTTCCCAAAATACACACCATCTGCCGATTCTGCGATCTGTTGGGCAAATTCTCGGGGTTGGCAATATAATACAGGTGCGAGCGATGCGTTGACATAAATACCCGCTTCGCGCAACTCTTTCATCGTTTTCAACCGTCCATATTCAACTGCTTCAACATCTTTTGTGCCCGAACTTTAAATACTGCATCGCCTGTCCACCGTTCAACAAACAGATTCAAAGCACCTCGCGCTTCATCCAACTTCCCCAACCGGCCATACAATCGTGCAACCCCAAACAGGGCCAAAACACTCCGTTCTCCAGGTCCTTCTGCCCCTTTTAAAAACGCACGAAGTGCGTCCTCATATCGTTCTTCTTTCTCCAAAATCGTAGCCAAATTTAGCGCCGCTTGATAGGCCCTTCCGTGACCATACACAATGTCATCCAGCACCGCAATTGCCTGCTCCTTTTCGTCACGCTGGATATGTGATTCAGCCAAATTAATCGCCGCATCTTCGTGATCTGGCGCGTCATCAAGTATCTCTAAATAGAGCTTGCGGGCCTCATCCAAACGATTCAGCCTTTGCAATGCCAAAGCATAATTGAACTTGATTTCCACTCGCTTGGGTTCCAGTTGCAGAGCCTTTTCAAAAGCTTCACAAGCCTTATCATAAACCCCTTTTTGAGCGAGTAAGATCCCCACATTTGTCCATGCATTCACATGGGTGGGGTTGGCGGTAAGTGTGTTCTCATACGCGGTTAGAGCATCTTCAACCCTACCTATACCTTGTTGGATAACACCGACATTATAATGCACTTCGGCATAATCTGGATAGATCCATAAAGCCTTGCGATAATGTGGCAATGCAGCCGTCAAATTGCCACGATCACGAATGGCGTTGCCAAAATTGAAATGTGCCTTGGCACTTTCCGGTACAACCTTTACTGCACTGCCAAACAAAGTATAGTCATTTTGCCAATCGGGGTTGCGTTGCGTCGTATTTTTTGCAAGGCCGGCAAGCAGAACCAATGCGATAGCAAACGCCAAACCCGGCCTTCGCGCTCCTATTGAAGAAAAATAAAGACCGCACAAAACACCATACCCCACCATGGGCGCATACATGAATCGCTCAGCCATCACCGTTCCAATTAGAAACAAGAGATTCGAAACAGGCAGTGCAGGCAGTGCAATCCACAAAGCGGCCACAACCCATGATTCGAAACCAGGCCGTCTGACAGAAAAAACAATAAATCCCAACAAACCCAAAACAACAATCAAACCCGCCAAAACCGAACCATGCCACAAAGACGCGACAAGCGGGATGGCCTGAAAAGAATAGTCCGCAGAAAAACCACTCGGCCAAAACATCAGCACGGTATACCGCCAAATAACACTCAGCGCATTAAACCACCGTTGCCAATGATCTACATGCGCCAAAGGATTATCAATAAAGGTCGGTTTGCTCGGCAACAGCACCGCACCAATGACTGCGTAACGCATCCATAGAAACAAACCCACAACCCCAATGCACAACACGATCCCACTCAGGCTCTCTTTGAAAAACCGAGAGCACTGAGCCATAAACCCAGACTTGGATTCTCCCATATCTCGATGTGTATAGAACAAGCCCGAAAACGCAACGACGGCCAAAACACCCACCATCATCGCAGTGTGCTCTTTGCATAAACAGCCTAAAAAAATGGCCAATGCCGCCAAAATCCAGCGCCACCGGCCAACACCATAAGCAAAAGCAATCCAAGCCATCAACATCCAAAACGCGGCTAAGAGTTCTGCGCGTCCCACAATACTGTTCACGGCTTCAGTCTGAACCGGATGTAACAAAAAAATGAGAGCGCACAATCCCGCAAACGGCCGCTCAAGAATTTTTCGCATCCCTACAAAAACCAACAAGGCATTGACAATGTGCAATGCCACATTCACCAAATGAAACCCCCAAGGTCCCTCGCCCAACACCAACCGATTGATTGCATAACTCAAAGTTGTCAAGGGCCGATACAACCCCAACTCTGGGCGGTCTGGCCAATAGGCAGACGAAAAAATGGCCCCAATATGAGGTTGCATCACCAAAGGGTTTTGCGCAACCAGGGGCCAATCATCAAATGTAAAACCATTTTGCAAACTGTTGGCATAAACCACGGCACCTGCCAAAACGATCAGCACCGGATAAAACCATTTTGATTGCATCATTTTAAACTCTCAACACATGGTGAAATATCGACCACCCTGTCCAACACCGCTTCAAATGCTGGTAAATTATCATGAATATCTGCTAAAACCACGACGCGCACACAACCTCCTGCACCGGCCAAATGTTTACCGCCAAAACGGGCTGACCGTGTTAGAGAATGTCACTCTGCCGAAGTCATCGGGTGCATGAAACTGGGGGTTCGGGGTTTGGCTTGCTGACCACTGGCTATACTGTTGATTGGTTTTTCCACCCAAACGATTCAAACCCAAATGCCAAATATCCCCATCTCTTGGCGGTGTGTTTTTTGCAACGTGTGCAAAGTTCTTTAATGGAATTGCAGCTTCCAAAATCCAATACTGATCGTCATCCGAATCATCATTCAATGTACCCACAATGGACGTCTTAATCTGAATGCCCTCGCCATTCCACTCCTCTTCAACAGGCACGCCCGCGCCTTTGGGATGAAACTGATCTAAAAAGATACCCAGCACATTCATCTCAATATTAAAATATGCTTGCGGTCGGTCTGGATTGGGGGCGGTAAACACCTCAACCGTATCGTCTTTCCACACAGACGAATCGCGCGCAGTATGTTCTGCCCAAATATGTGCATCTTCACATACAAAGGCCACATATAGATTCTCATCATCCCACAACATCTTTGCGATGGTTTGTTCTTTTTTGCCTGACTCATACCATGGAAATACAAATTTCCCCACGTCGGGTGCCCCAACCCAAGCGGGTTCATCCAACCGACCATCAATCACAATGGGTGTTCCTGCGCGATACACAGTATACACCGGCCGTGGTTCAGCATGTGCAGATTTCCAAGAAACTCCCAACAACAAAAAAGTGGTCATACAGACGATAACCCAACTCATAAGACACCTCAAATTGGAATGTGAATGGAAAACGATCCACCCATGATAGACGGAAAAAAACAGAAAGTCAATCGCCACCCCCATTGACAACCGACACAACCTATTGTAATTTATACAAACTTACCCATTGTCAGGAAGGGATTTGAATATGACACTCGCACTCATTGCCATTGCTTTCATGGCCCTCACGATTACACTGAAATGGTTTACCACATCTTCAATAGTAAGCAAAAGATCCAAATTGTCAGAAGCAATGGACGTGACCGGACAGGCCAAATTTCGCCTCAAAATCGCGGTAAAAGAGGTAACGGCGGCCAATGGAGAAATAGACAAACTCAAACGAAAAATTAAAATCTCTCAACGCAAAGCTGAGAAATTGCAGAAGGAATATAAGGAATTTAACACCCAAGCCAAACAAGACGCCGAGATGAATGCCGAAAAACTACGGTTGGCGAACGAACTCAAACAACGCAAAGGTGAAGCGTAATATAATCAAAGGCCGCTGATCACAAACGATCCACGGCCTCTTTTTTATCATCAAGCTTTATGAAATGCGCGCATCTAACGAAACCAGCCCGCGTAAAACGAGATCGTCTTCAATTTGATGATGCGTTTGCAACAAAGACGCCACATAACGCACATCCCCTCCAGTAACCACCAAAGGCAATGCCTGACCTGCAAGAACACACAATTCTTGGTAAATACGATCCACCGCTCCCGCAGCCCCATATACCACACCCGCCTGCATGCATGCAACCGTATCAGTACCCAACACCCCCTCAGGTGCTTTAACCTCTAAGTGGGGCAACAAACTCGTCTCCTGGTGTAATGCTTGTAGCCCCGTACGCAAACCCGGTAGAATAGTCCCCCCTCGAAATGTGCCATCATCCGTTATCAAATCAATCGTAATCGCCGAACCAAAAGCAGCCACCACCACACCCGAATGCAAAATATGGAACGCTTCACTGGCCTCAAGTAACCGATCAATGCCTACGTCTTCGGGCTTGGGAACCGCGACCAGAACACCCAAATTATCCTGCGAATTAACCACAAGCGGTGACACAGACCAAACAGCTTGCACAGCTTCTATCAACAGTACCGGAACACCCCGAACCACAGACGCGATCAAACACGCATCCAAACCCGCCCATTGTTCAAACATGGTACGCAAACGATCCGTAAAAAAACCAACATCACGTGTTTGATCGGTTTCAACCAGCAAACGCGCCTCTAAACGCCCCTCGACAAACAAACCCACCTTAACCCGTGTATTGCCCACATCCAAAACCAGCACAGTTCGCATAATTTATAACCCTATCTTGATATGAGAACCTGCTTACCATAAGCTAAGTGTGCATCAATCAAGTCGGCAGCACGCGCACCGTCACGGGCAACCAACATGTCGAAAATTTCTCTGTGTTCTTCGTAACTGGTGCGAATGCGATTCACGTCGTGTCGCAGCACTTGAAGCGCGATGCGATACAGCCGATCACGCAACCGGCGCATCACATGTACCACCTCACGATTTCCTAAAAAACCACACAGCATCATATGAAAGTCTGCATCCAATTCTGTAAACACGGGTACATCACCTTGTATAAGTGCCTGTTTTTGTTCGCTTAAATTTTGTTCTACTTGCGCTTGTTGTTCTGCTGATAACACACCCGCTAGCCGTTGAATTGCAAACCGCTCCAATGCAATGCGCACATCAAAAATATCGACCACCTCATGCACAGAAATTTCGCGCACCAAAATGCCTTGCTGAGGTGATACAGAAACCAACCCCTCACTCTCCAAACGTTCCAAGGCCGCACGAATAGGTGTCTTGCTCATTTCCAAACGCACAACCAATTGACGTTCTGAAAGAAATGATCCGGGCGGAAAAACCTCCTGAAGGATCAACGCTTTCAGAGCTTCATATGCACGGTCTTTTAACAACACGCGTGGTGAGTCGATAACAGCAGGCATAAAACAAGCCCAATCGTATGAAAACAGAAAGGCACAGAAACCGTGCCCCATGTGATATTAACCTTTTACAATATCTTTTACGCTTGCTAACAAATTCTCCCGGTCAAAAACTTTCTTCCAATCGGCCTGAAAAACAGTCTCTTTTGCCTTTTCTACCGCCAATTTTGCGCCGTCGGAAAACTCCCAATCAATTTCATCAAATACAATGGCCAACTCAATATTGATATGTCCCATCATGAAGTCGCGTGCGGCTTCGGCAGGCACACCGCGTGAAATGGCTTCATCCATTGCTTCACGCATCACCGTAATGCAAGTGGCCGCCATGGTTTCAGACATCGCGGGTTCCAACATCGCCATCTGTTCCAAAGTGACCCGATGCGACCGTAAGATGGGTTGAAACATGCGGCTGCCAATTGCTTCACCCTTGGCATAATCTTCTTCCGGCCCTTGGATCAACGCATTCACAATCGATTGTTTGGCCAAACCACTGCCAAAAAAATCCCGCCGAGCCGCCATATCTACTTCATCATTAAACACCGGCGGATGTGCCGGATGTGTTGCAAAGTAGCTCACATCATCTCGCACGGGCAATTCACCCGCGTAAGGTGCTGCGGGGTCTAACACAATGAGCATGGCTCCTGGCCTTAAATGGGGCACAACCAAAGTAGACACTTTGCCCACCAAAATATCGGGCACGGTCATCAATGCCACATCGGCCCCCTGAACCGCTTCCTCCAACAGCACACAATCAACACCCCGCTCACGCATTTTTTCTACACCTGCCGGACTTTCTATACAAAACAATTCGTAATCGGAATCTACATGCAATGCGTTATAAGCCCGTGTGCCCATGTTACCTGCGGCACCGACCAAAGCAATCTTTATTGCCATTTCCTACTCCTTCTGTTATGAAAACTGTCCCGTCTTCACAGTAACGAAAAAATCCACTTTACCTACCTGCCCACCTTTAAACGTCATCTCCACACCATCCAAATCCACCCCATAAATCCGACACATAGGCGATCCGGGTGCTGTGGGCGCAACCACCTCCAATGCCTCAATGCCCAAGGCCTTTGCCACATAATACGACGTATCGCCTCCTGCTGTTGCCGCACGCTTCAAATTAGATTGTGCCAAAATGCCCTTCAAAATACGCCCCAATGCCGTACCAAATACCTCACCACTTCTCAGCTTGATGTCCAAATCGCTATACCCTTGCGCCTTCAAATAGTCCGTCGTCTTTGCAATACGCGGGTCATTCGGCCCCCGTCCCGTGTGTAAAATCACACTCCCCCCACTTGCTAAGGCTTCTAAACCCGCTTTAATCCCTGCAGAAATCGCACCCTCTACCATAGATTCATCTGCAAAAGAAACGGGATCAAGTGCAACCTCAACAAATCCGTTCTGAACGGCATAATCAATTTGATTGGCCGTCACAGGCGAACAACTGCCAGAAACAATCACAATTTGATCGACCCTATCCACAGTTGGAATTACAGGTGCTTCAGGAATGAGGCCCACATCGCGCCAATGGGCAACCAATGCATACTCAGCACCCGAAGACCCCGCAACAAACAACGCGCCCGCTTGTGCGTGTTGCCAAATTAGACGCCCAATCTTTGGCAAATGCACATCATACACCGTATCAAACAACACAACATCGGGTCTTGCATCCATCACCGAATCAAACGCCCGATCCAAACCCTCATCATCCAACCCCAACGCCAAAAGATCCAGCAATCCAATAGCCTTATCGGTTTGTTTGGCCAAATGCAGCCGCAAATCGGCCTCCGTCATCGGTGTGATCGGATGCTGTTTCATCGTAGGATGGCGATCTAAGCGAAACAAGTCACTTTCTAATCCCGACCGGGCAAACAGATTGCCAAACGCGCAATACCGATTCAGAACCGGTGCACCCACAACAAGCGGCACAAAGGGACATCCAAACACGTCGTGTCCCAAATCAATCGCCTGTCCAATGCTGCCCACATCGGGTGCCGAATCAAATGTTGAACACGTTTTGTAATGTACAATCGGAGTGTTCAACCCCTTGAATGCTTCATAAACAGGGCGTAACTCATGCACCATATCATCAGGAGCCATCGACCGTGTGCGCCCAGCAACACCCACTGCTTTCACACCGGGAAATCGTGCGATCTGCTCAGGCGCTGGCGGTGCCATAAACAACACCGTCTTCACCCCTGCAAAGGACAGCGACTCCATCACATCGGTTGAACCCGTAAAATCATCGCCATAATAACTTAAAATCAGACCAGACATCCACAATCCCCTACATCAACCAGCGAACCATCAAATCACCCACCAAATAACCACCCAAAGCAACCCCAAACCCAACAACCAACATATCGCCCCCGCTGCGAAAAATACTCCGCCCAGTAAACAAACTACGCGCCGCACCCACTGCAAAATGCGACAACATCGAAATGGCAAATGAAGTCCACATGGCAGTTGCCCCCGACATCAGCAAAAAAGGCACAACAGGAATGAATGCACCTACGGCTGTTGCCGAACCCGTTATCCAAGCTTCTTGCATAGGCGTGGCATGAGGTTCACCAATCTTCAACTCTTCACGCACCTTCTCTTCCAAAGCGCGCTCAGGATCAGACATCACATCTTGGGCAAGTTCCTCAGCCTGCTCACGATCAATACCACGGGCTTGATAAATCAGTGCTAATTCTTCGGTCTCCAATTCGGGCATCAACTGAATTTCTGTGCGCTCCATTTCAATCTCATAGGTATAAACTTCTTGCTCACTCTTGGCAGCCAAATACCCCGAAGACCCCATAGACAACGCATCGGCAATTGTACCAGCCACGCCTGTTACCAAAATCATATGTGGCTCAACAGCTGCGCCAATAACACCAGCCACCAACCCAAAGTTTGCAGTCAACCCATCATTAAATCCATAAACCACATTGCGCACAAAACCACCTGAATCGGCATTATGCCAAGGCTCGCCTTCAATATCAGCAATGCCCGACAATGTTTCGGCATGGCCTGCAGACTCCTTGGCCAACCGTAACGCCGTCTCTTTAGATCTTCCAGGTTCACTGTTTTGATACAGCTCGAGATAAGACTTCACCTCTTTACCTTCTTCTCTCAACAAGAATGACAGCAAGACCTCAGCACCAAAATGAGAGCCTACCCAAGCCAAGAAACGCGACTTCAGAGATGGGCGCGGTTCTTTAAATGGAATGTCATATTCTTTAAACACCTGCCGCCAGGCTTCTGTATGTCGATCTTCGACATCTGACATACGCCAATACAGATCCTTCTTTTTTTGATTGGGTTCATGGTCTGATAATCGTCGATACAGAAAAGCGGCATCGGCTTCGTCTTGCAGGTGATGTCGCCACTGAGCGATCATTTCAGGTTTCGGTGCACTGGACATATAACGCTCCTTAAGAAGATGCTTTTGCTTCACGGCGACGCGCATGCAACACAGGTTCAGTATACCCATTTGCCACATCACGCCCTTTAAACACCAAATCCAATGCCGCCTGAAACGCGATGCTGGCGTCAAAGTTTGGCGCCATATTTTTGTAAAGCGCATCTCCAGCATTTTGACGATCAACCACTGCTGCCATCTTCTTAAGTGTGGCACGCACCAGTTCGGCACTCACAATGCCTTGATGCAGCCAATTGGCTATGTGTTGACTTGAAATGCGCAACGTGGCGCGGTCTTCCATTAAGCCTACATCGTTCATATCGGGCACCTTAGAACACCCAATGCCCTGATCGATCCAACGTACCACATACCCCAAAATGCCTTGGGCATTGTTATCCAACTCGCGTTGAATGGCCTCGACCGTCAACGCACGATCTAATAAAGGTGGCGTCAAAATAGCGTCTAAACTTGCCCGTTCCCGCTTGGCCAATTCGTCTTGCCGATCTGCCACATTCACCTGATGATAGTGAATCGCATGAAGCGTTGCTGCCGTTGGAGAGGGCACCCAAGCTGTGCTGGCCCCTGCTTTGGGGTGTCCCATCTTAGAATCAATCATGGCTTTCATCTGATCGGGCATGGCCCACATCCCTTTGCCAATTTGCCCTTTTCCAATCAAACCAGTCTCAATGCCAATATCCACATTCCAATCTTCATAAGCACCCAACCAAGGTTGTTCCTTAATCTCAGCCTTGGGCAACATCGCACCCGCTTCCATACTGGTATGCATCTCATCACCCGTGCGATCTAAAAATCCCGTATTGATAAAAATCAACCGTTCGCGGGCCTCCCATACAGCGCGTTTCAAATTTACAGTTGTGCGACGTTCTTCGTCCATAATGCCAATTTTCAACGTATTCTTTTCCAGCCCCAAAACTTCCTCCACTCGGTCAAACAATTCCACCGTGGCCGCCACTTCGTCTGCCCCATGCATCTTCGGCTTCACAATATACACACTGCCAGATCGGCTGTTTTTGAACTCGCCATTGCCCTTTAAATCGTGAATCGCAGCCAAAGAAGTCACCAGCGCGTCTAAAAAACCTTCGGGAATATCTTCACCATCAGCCGTGACCACTGCATCGGTATACATATGCATGCCCACATTGCGCACCAGCAAAACACTGCGCCCTGGCAATGTGACGGGTTCTCCATCCACACCCGAATACTGCCGATCTGGATTCAACCTCCGCCTCACCGTCTCATCCCCTTTTTGAAACGTTGTTACCAACGTACCCTTCATCAAACCACACCAATTGCGATACACCCGCACCTTATCTTCGGCATCAACCGCCGACACAGAATCTTCACAATCTTGAATGGTCGTAATCGCAGACTCCAACACAACATCCTTCACCCCTGCCGGATGTGTTTTGCCAATGGGATGATTGACATCAATATGAATTTCGATGTGCAATCCATTGTTCTGAAGCAACACAGTCATCAACCCACCATATTTTTCTACATAACCCACAAACTGATCTGGCGATTGCAATCCCGTGCTTTCACCATCCACAGTCACAATCAACACCTTCTTTCCACCCACCTCACCAAGTGAAAATCCCGTCGCAGTTGCGTAAGATCCGCTTATCAGAGGCACTGTTTCATCCAAGAAAGCCTGTGCTTTCGCAACCACTTTTTCACCTCGCACGGGATTGTAGCCACCCGTTTTTTCAGCACCACCTGTTTCAGCAATCACATCGGTGCCATAAAACGCATCGTACAGACTGCCCCAACGTGCGTTGGCCGCGTTCAAACAATATCGCGCATTGTCTACGGGCACCACCAACTGTGGCCCAGCCACCTTCGCAACTTCGGGATCGACATTTGTTGTGAGCACTTGAAAGTGATCCCCTTCAGGCTGCAAATATCCAATCTCTTGCAAAAATGCTTTATAGGCCACCGCGTCAAGACCTTGCCCTTTGCGTTCTGCATGCCAAGCATCAATCTGCGCTTGAATCGCATCCCGTTTTTCTAACAATGCACGATTCTTGGGTGCCAAATCTGAAACAATCTTGCCAAACCCTTCCCACAAAGCATCCACATCTACGCCTGTGCCAGGAACAATTTCATCCGTCACCAAAGTGTATAATTCAGCATCAATTTTTAAACCACCTGTTTCTATTCGCTCAGACATGAACTGCTCCTTTTGCTTATTGATAATATGACTTGGGAATCCTACTTCTATGATGGGCATTTGAATAAAAAAACTTGCCTATGTATATCCACCCTTGCCCAATAAAATCCGAGCTTCTTCATCATTACCATCTAAGACCGCTTGGGTTAAACCATTCTCAGGTGGTGCACCGCCATGAGGTGAGCGACGCAACCACGTGGGCGTAAAGCTTAAAATGAGCATGCGGCGTTTGGCACCCAGTGTGGGCAAACCTCGATGCCAAAGATTTGAATGGATCATCACAACGCCGCCAGCCTTTACGCACACTTCCAGTTCGCCCTCAACACGTTCATAAGTACCGGACGGTTCTCTGTCCAACCAATTATGAGACTGAGGTACAATGGCAACAGCGCCCGTCTTTTCATTTAAATCATCCAGATAAATCAACGCGTCCAATCCGTGTGGACGAGAAAACCACGGCGGCAAAGGGTTGGACACCACACGCAAATGCTGATGCCAAGGTGTCTCGTGTCGCACGGGCCCCGGATAACTGATGCGTGCGCTCAACCCGCGCAAACGCACCAAAGGTCCCATCATCGCGCGTGCCACAGACAAAACCGGTTGAAACTTTAACAGATCCAAGAACACGGAATCTTTGTCCATCAAATGACGGGGAATGTTTCCCCAAGATCGCTCTTGTGATGGGTTCTCCTTAAATCGCGCACTTTCGTTTTCTTCTAAACGATCCAAAGCATCTTGTAACTTGCCCAAGGCCTCACCTTGGAACAATTCTTCTCTAACCAAATAACCTTCATGGCCCAATTGTTCAAGTTCTTCAATCGAGGCATGCACCTCAATTTCACGACCGGGCCCAGGTTCGTGTCCTTTTTGATTCAGCAATTCGTAGCTTATCGAATGTGTTTTATATGCCATCCCGTGCCTCCCGTAAAATTGAAATCGTCTCAGCCAAACTGTTTTCCTGCCCCACATTGCCCGGAAAAACCACACACGGCGCGTTGGGCAAGCGGCTCTCCTCACCCAATTGCCACACAGGCACGCCCGGCAAAATTTGCCCCAATGCCCAAGCTTGCTCTGTCTGCAACCCATCCCGCACAACCGAGATAGCCGTATTACCACCCTTCACAATAACATACTGAGGCCGCACCGACAATTGGCGGACAACCTCTACCAACGCAGAACCAATCAGTTTCCCCGCATCCAAATCACCTACCAAGTCTTGCGTGCGGCTCGTAAAAACAATCACATTTTGATCCGATTCAAGCGCTTGTTCCACACCACTTCTCACGCGTGCAATTTCATCTGCCCGATCTTCCAAATTCAAAACCCGCGCAACCTGCAACTCGACACTTACCACACCCGCAACAGCCAATGCTGCATTCAATTGCGCCGTGCTCTTTTGGATATAGGAACCCACAATCACCAATCCGCCACACCCGTCCAACACACCAAAATCATTACCTCGCAACAAACCACGCTCGGCCGTGCCACTTCGCACCTTTAAAAAAGACGCTGCCGTGCGAAACATAAAACGCTTACCCGCATCTTCGGCATCCAACAAACCAGTAACAAACACTTCCATATCCCGATAACTCACCGCATTCACAACAACAGGCTGCCCCTCATTCACGTTTATCAACACATCACTAACACCTTCAGAGCCTTGTTTGCGAATCACATCCAGAGACACTGATACAACATCGTCCCGCGAAACACCTCCACCCGTTTTCTCTGCCACCCAATCGCGAAGATTGGAATGTGTATATCCAAACGTACGGTCTCGTGCATATTCGGTCTGCCCTGCCGGAACCAACAGCTCACCATCGGCTACCCACTGCACATCAAAAGCTGTTAGTCGTCCACCTTCTAAGAAAAACGGGCACAAAACCACCCCATCAAAATGTTGCCCGCGCTCGCCTAAAACCTCGCGAACCACATTGAGTTCGTGTGGATAATGCCCACGCAATGTAGAGTCTCCCCGCACCAACACATCAAAACCCACACCACACGCATCTGCCACTTCTGCCACAGCCGTCACAATCTCACGTGTCACCGCAACCGCTTCACCTTGTGGCAGGCTGCGCGTATTGCTCACAATAAAAAACAGTGCCGCATCATTTAACAATGCAGACCGCAATACATCTGCCGTCCAACGCGTGAGCACCGGCGCACTGTGCAACGCCTGAGCACCTGTCGGATCATCATCTAAAACCACCAACTTGCGACGGCGTGTTTGAATGCGCGCCTGCAACTCTGCAGATATATCCTCCGGCCATTCGGGCGGAAGCGCATCCAACAAATCAGCTTTTGGAATCACCTGATCACCCGAAAACATCACAATACCACCAATGGGTTATCACCCAAAATATGAGATTCGATAATCTGTGGAATGGTTCGCTCCAAAGGTTTAAGATCTAACGACACAGCGGCAAACACAATGCCCAACCGATAATTCCACATAATGTATGTGCCCCCAGCCCCCGCACCAAATGCCCAACCCCGATCTGCATCGGACCAATGTTCACCCGCTGAATTTGTCCACGTCAAATAACCATACGGACATTCGGGAAATGCATTGGGATAGTCGTTTAAGTGGCAAATCCCATCATTGGGTCCCACATAGTTCACCTGCATCCCCTCGGTCTGCTTGGTCTCCAACTCCTCAACAAACCAACGCGGCACCAACTGTTGCCCCATCCAACGTCCGCGCGCCAAAGCCAGCAACCCCAACCGCCCCATATGATCCAGGTCGATCACAAACCGAACCCCATCATCCATCTGACTTCCCGAATCAAACACAATCTTCGTATCCCACCCTTGCATCCCAATCGCATCGAAATAAGCCTGCTTGGCCACGTCCGCATAATCGTCATAAAAATCAGCCTTGCCATACACCTTGCCCATCGCATGACAAAAGTGCACCAAATTCAAATCGGAATACGTCCACATCTCACCCGGCTTGAAGGCTGGATAATCACCATAAGGATAATCCAACCCCGCCGACTGGGTGATCACGTGTCGCCACGTTGCTTCGCGATGATGGCCCTCCATATCGGTCTGCCATTCGCTCACTTTCTGATCATATGACGACACTTTCCCATTGAGGATAGACGCCCCCAAAATCATCGCGTGCCATGTCTTACGCAAAGAAGCCACATTAATCGGATCGTGAAACTCACCCACAGAATCAATCAAATACCCATTCCGCCACAAAGCCCACCGCTGTTCTCGCCGCTTGCTATTATCAGGATTTGCCTTCACACAAGCATCCAATTCTGAAATCACCTCGGCGTCCAACCCCACGGCACCCGGAACCGCGCGTTTCCACAGATCAATATCATGTCCGGCTGGAGGATAGGCATATTGATCGATCAAACCGGTATCGGGATATTCGTCTTTATGATTGGCGTTAAACATCGTAAAAGCTCCCTGATCGCGTGGGTTACAATTCAACCTGATTGATCGGATCTTCCCCGCGTGCGACCCGTTGCATATTGGCAAAAGCGGCACGCATCTTGGTCGCGTAAGCATCTCGCGTCCCCGCCGCAATGTGGGGAACCGCAACCACATTGTCCATAAACAACAAAGGATGATCTTTGGGTGGTGGTTCTTGTTCAAAAACATCCAAACCTGCGCCTGAAATTTGGCCCTCATTTAGGGCGACTTCCAAAGCCTTCTCATCAATAAGTCCGCCACGTGCGGCATTGATCAAAATAGCATTCGACTTCATCAGCGCCAATTCACGTGTGCCAACCAAGTTGCGAGTTTCGGGCAAAAGTGGTACGTGCAAACTCACAATATCAGATCGTTGCAACAAGTCATCCAAATCGGTAAACACCGCGCCTAAGTGCAACTCTTCGGCTTCAGACACACGAACAGCATCGGTATAAAACACCTCGCAACCAAAAGCTCGTAAGCGTGTGGTCAACTCACGCCCGATACGGCCCAACCCCACAATGCCAACCGTCTTGCCCACCAAGTCGTAGGAATGTGGACGCAATTCCCACTGCAACCATTTGCCATCGCGCAAGGATTGACGCGCTTCAAAGAGCTTGCGATACAGACTCAAGATCAAAAGGAACACATGTTCTGCAACGGGAATACTCGTCCCTTCAGGCGTCAATCCAATCGTCACACCCTTGGCTCGGGCCGCGTCTAAATCAATATTGTTATAACCCACACCTTGATGTTGGATATGTTTTAATTTTGGAGCCGCATCCAACACACTCGGTGTCACCTTTGTAGTTGCCACCAACAAAAAATCGGCATCGGCAACAACATCCTCGGGCTTTTCATCGACCTTGAGCACCCGCAATGACAACTCACTTGGCAAACATTCTCGAACAATCGATTCGACATCTTCGGGAACGGGTTCGAGATACACAACGTTCATCACGCCTCCTATACGTTCTAACGTTCTAACGTCCTAACGTGTCGCTTTTATATATTTACGCCATCACCAATAACCAATCCTCTTCGTCGGGGGTCTCGAAGATGCGAACGTCACCCTCTACACGCGACTCTGCTGCTTCGGGATCACCCGTGCGTGGGTTATACCAAACCGCGCCCAAGCGTTTCTTCAATCCCGACATATTGACTTTCACAGCTTTGCCTTTGGGTGTATAGGCGACAACCCAATCATTGGCTTCTGCCTTTGAAATGAGAATATGTGCGTGTACATCTTCTTCACCTGGTTGTTCGGCCAAAATCTCTGGTGCAGGACGCAACCGCCACCAATGGATGGTTTCAAAAGCATCTCGCAAATGCCGCATCTGCTCGGCACCTTCCATAATCAACGCATCTCGCCACGGTAAAGGCGTACCTGAGTTTGGATGATCCATAGGTGGGCCGCTGCCATTGTCCCACCCCCACACCCCATGCCCCCCATACGTTACCCCTGCTGTAGGTGCATTGAGCAGACTCCAATAAATTGCCATTCGCACAGATGCCGCATCGTGTGGTTTCTTCGATTGATAGGCCACATGATTTTCATAAGCCGGTTCCATATTCATATAAAATTGACGCGGGCTCTTTTTCCACTCTTCTGCTGGCGGCCCCTTCACAATCCACTCCAACGTCTTATCCCCATCTCCGTGCCCACTTTGATACCCCAAAATATCCATCCAACTTTGGTTGCGAAATTCTTCAACAGGAAACTGTTGCCCCTGAACATGCATCGCCACCGGTGCATGTACGCCTTTGCCAAACACGGTATGACCAATGCGATGCCACCGTTCGGCCAGTTCGCCAGTGTAATTGCCATCACCGCCCAAAATCCAGACGATAGGATAACTGGCCCAACGCGCCACCATATATTCGGCCAACAAAATCAATTGGTCTTCAGCCAAACCCACACCAGGATTCATCTCGGCATTTTCACCGCCCGTGTGGGTCCACAACATCACGGGCGCATTGAGCAAACCAACGTCATAAGTCATTTCCAACCACTCATCCAAACGCTGAAAAAACCGTGGATTGAGCTTAATCTTCTCCACACCCTCAAAAGCTTTCTCACCCTCTCTATCCGCAGGCGCAGATCGCCAAGGCGTGGCCACCCACTGCACCGCCGTAAACCCTTGGCGCACCCGTTCGCTCAAATAATAACGCCACTCATCTTTACTCGAATGCAAACAACCATTCCAAGCGGTATCGGCCAGCCAAAAAAAGGGCGTTGTATCGGCGTGTATAAAATGACTGCGATCGCCAGACAAACGGATGGGACCATGTTCATCAAACACAGTAATGGTATCGGCTGGGCCACACATAAAGTCACCTTCTCGATTGTGTAAACCCCCATTATCCATATCCGAACAAAACGTTACATACGACCACACCCCTTCTTCTTCGGGGCTAAACCGTGCCCGAAAACGCGTGCTTCCATCCCAAAACCCCATCACATGCGTTGCGGCACCTGAGGGCGATGTAAAAAGCACCTGCAAAGCCACTTCTTGTATCGGGTTTTGGTACACTTCCGAACTCTCAAACGTAATCTCAATACGTCCCCACTTGCTCACATCGGAAGCACCGCCATTATAGTCTTCGGTTTCAGCCATTCATTTTCTCCTGATATTCAATTGATCGGAATAAATCCCACGCGACAAAGGCCATTGGGATAAATCCCAATGCTACAAATGCACCCAGTCCGTTAAAACGGACTCCCAACCCAATCACCCAAAGGCACCTACATCTATCGGTTCATATTTCCAAATTTTTCAATCGCTTGTTGCAGTTCTATATGATCCGTTGCATAGGTTTCTAAATCAATACCCTGTACAGCTGCCTCCCAAGCTTGGCTCATTGCCTTCATGCCCGATGCAGGGCCACCCGGATGTGCCATAATGCCACCGCCAGCCAAATGCATCACATCCACACGCCCCACACGTTTATAAGTATCGGGTGCTTGCCCGCCCCACTGCCCAGAGGAAATCACAGGCATGATGTCATACCCTCCTAAGAAAGGTTTAAAACATGCCTCAATAGATCGCACCACCGAATCGTCAGGCTCCCAAAATTTATTACGCAAGCCATTCACATGAATATGATCCACCCCAGCCAATCGCCAAATCTTCTGATAGGCCGAAAACCCAATCCCCAACATCGGATGCCGTGTCAACATACCCCACCCATTGCGATGCCCATGAATGGGCAACTGACAATGCTTGCGCAAATGCGCAACGCCCATCGATCCGACACTGTTCAAACTCACCATCACACAAGTGCCACCCGCGTCTAAAACCGTATCGTGGTGCCTAAGCATCGCGTCCAACTCATCGGTAATATTAAACGCAAACATCACCTTCTTCCCTGTGCGATCCGCCGCCTTATTAATCACCGCCATCACCTTTTCCACACGCTCTTTTAAGGGCGAATGGGGTGGGTCGGCCATCAATTCATCGTCTTTAATAAAATCAATCCCCGCCTCAGCCAAGTCTCCTGTCACATCCGCTGTCGCCTGGGGTGTTAACCCCACACTCGGCTTGATAATCGTGCCAATAATCGGGCGATCAAATACCCCCGCAAGTTTGCGTGTGCCTGCAATGCCAAACTGGGGTCCCACATATCGCTCTGCAAAAGCTTGCGGCACATCAAAATCTAACAACTTTAGACCTGATACATCGCGAAGCTCAAACAAGTTGCCAGCTACCGTGGCAATCAGAGTGGGCAAGTTCACACCCATATTTTCAAGTGAAAAAGACAAGGTCACTTCGGCACGTGTGTATTCAGTCCCACCCGTTTTCGGCACAGCCCCGCCAGGTAAACTCGGTTCCGACACCGTCTCTAACACTTTAATCTCTTCAACCCGTGCCCGAAACCGCTCACGCAAATCAGCTGTTTCACCAGGCACTTGCACAAACGTACCCGAAGATTGTTCACCCCCAACAACATCTGCTGCCTGTTCTATAGGGAAGGCCGTCTCCATGAGATATTTTGCAACAATCCGTTCGCTCATATTTACCACCCTTAAAAAACATAAACACCCACATTATCCATTATCAACAGCTGCTTTAGCGCATACCGACGCAAAGGGTTTCAGAGTCAATTCAAACGCTTCATCTGTCACCTCAACAATCACCACACCTTGCATTTCGGTCTTACGCAAACGAAATCGTTCGGGGTGCTCTGTGGCATCTTCAAAAAACGTCTCATCCATTACCTCAGCGCGAACCGTATCCTTTAGACCTGCATAAGACACACGTATCTTCTGTTCTTTTGCCGTCAGGTTCGCCACCAAGAACCGCACCCAATTGCCCCTGCGCAAAATAGCACCCTCCACACGCAACTTGTCGCTCGAAACAGATGGAACAATCTCGCCCCCCTTTACACCACCAAAATAGGCCATCGTGTGATACAAAGGGAACACAGATGAGGGTTTGGATTGAAAAAGCTCAGGTTCTGCCGACCCATCGGGCGTCTCTTGCACCCCACGCCATCCCGACGTTTCAAAATAGGTCACACTGCGCACACCCGACTCACTCAAATATTTCAAACTGCCCAGTGTCCACCCAGCACCAAAAAGGGACATCTGCCGCGGGTCTACTTGGGCGGGTAAAGTTCCCAGATCACCCTCAGAATCGTTCCCAGTCGCATTGGGATTAAATTGGGGTCGCAATGTCACCGGCGAAACAGAAATGGGCAAATCACCCACAAACTTTCGTGCACTGTCCACCGTCCAACCTTGGGCCTCCAACGTCTCTGCCATCGACGCATTGTCAAACGCGTGTACCTGTGGATTGAGAGAATAGGTCACACACTCAATATCCTTCACGGGTGGACGGTTGCGATTGAGCTCCGTGAAATAAGCTCGGGTCCCCCCACCCAAAGGGGGATTGGTGTCATACTTTTTCAAAACTTCACGGGCCAACTTCACCCAACCTGCCGATGTTGACTTCTCGCCTTCGTGAAAAATAAACCAGCGTGCCACATTTGGTTTTGCCTCGGCCAACGCTTCGCCCAATACACCCAACTCTGCTTGGGCATTATCGCTCACAAAAATGGCCATCTCCAGCTTCACACCCAACACCGTCACTTCAGCAACTGCCCGATCCAATGCGCTGCGCCAGCCCTCTACCGACAAATGTAAATCCACACGCAAATGCGACAGATTCAGCACACGCAAACGAGACACCTCTTCTTCGCCTAAAACCTGCCCGTGGCTGGCCACACCCAAGCCAATTTCAGGCAACCGTCGTGCAGGTTCACCTGTTGCCTGAAAAGTCACGTCCTCTGCGACCTCTCCCTCACCCGTATCTAACCCATCGCCTTCAAGTGAAACCGTTACCGATTGCTGGATCTTCTCGCCTGCTTTCACTTCAACAGGAAAAGGCAATGCCAAGGGTGTGCAATAAGTCTTATACGATGCGTCCGTCCAATTACGTTGGTCTTCCATCTCAAAAGTATCACCCTCAAAAGCCACTCGCGCCTTCACACCCGGGATCACCTCGTGCGTAATCGCCTTCATATCTATAAACGGCTGATGGGGTGAAATCTCACTGGGAAAATGCCCTTCTTCACTTGTGCCATCGGCCTTTTCGATCACACACGCATCCCCCGCACACTCAGACGGAGCGTGCAACACACAAAAACCAATGCGGTTGCGCAGGAATGTGGAACGTGCATCTCCGTCCATTTCATAAACCACCGCCCCACTCGAATCACCCACAATGCGCCCGCGCCAGAAAAAATCAATGTTTCGCTGCACGCAGGAAACATCAAACGTCACCACAAAACCATCACCCGATTGGTCCACCGACACATTGTCCACTTTGGGTGCAATTGTGCCCCAATTGTGATCGCGAACGGCCACATAAATCCCACGCAAAATCTCACGGCCATTCACCTTGATGTAGCGCAAAAAGCCCAGTTCAGGCTCAAACACCATTGACACAGGCCCCGCTTGGAGGTTCATCTGTTCTGCTGGTGGACTATCGACACCATAATATTGCACATATTTGCTCATTGAGGGCTCCTCACTCTTGGATCTTCTACTAAAAGATGCCGCCTAATTCTTTAAGAGATTAAGACAGCGTGACCTTCAAAAGGTGCACAAAACTGAACCGATTCGCCACCCCAAACAGATGCGCCCTGTTTCGGTACACCAACACAGGGACTAAACCATGCCACGCCAAAAGAACCCTCACCCCGCCTACAGCTTAAGATGAATCTCAAACCCGCCAGACATCTAAGATCTTACTAAGATCTTAGATGCCACACAACAACAAAAATATGCCAAAACTTCTATGCCCCTGTTTACGAAAAACATTTTTTATCTAAACCGCCGATCATTCTCAATAAAAATACCTCATTTAATCATCTGATTAAATGAGGTATCGAGATAATGTTGCCACCTGAGGGGTTGTTTAAAAGAATTCTTTCTCCCGCTTTTGCGATTCTTTGATCAGTCGCAAAGCCACATCCCGATCTTCCCACCCATCGACCTCCACCTTTTTACTCTCTAAATCTTTGTATACCGTAAAAAAATGCTCAATCTCTTTTAATAAATGGGGGGGTACATCTGCGAGTTTTTCAGTGTGGTTCCACAAAGGGTCTGTAATGGGCACGCACAATATCTTTTCATCAGGGCCTTTTTCGTCTCGCATTTTAAACACACCAACGGGTTTCACATCAATCAAACACCCCGGAAATGTCGGTTCCCAAACCAGAACCAACGCATCTAATGGATCGCCGTCTTCTGACAATGTATCGAGAAAAAAACCGTAATCACTGGGATAATGCATTGACGAAAACAACATACGATCAAACTTCAATATCCGTCGCTCGCGATCATATTCATACTTGTTGCGACTCCCCTTGGGAATCTCAATCATCACCGGAAAAATTGCTTCGTCTGCCACAAAAGGTACTCCTCAAAACAGATGAACAAAACACACACCCAGCACAAAAGTATAAAAAGAAGCCCAAACATCCAAACCCAAAACAAATAACCGAGCTTCCGATCGGTTATTCACTTTGCCAATTGCGCTTGATAGGTCGAAGGTGCTACGCCAAAAGTATCATCAACCTCTGCGCCTTGCAAGCGCAAAATGAGCCCAATGAATGCATAATGGTGGACCGTGTGGTTGATCAAATGTTGCAATTCACGCCCCACACTCGATTGGCACCACGCCCCATTGTGACAAACCCGTACTTGACGATCCAGATCGGGTCGGGTCTCCATCCAATCGGTTAATGTGCTTCTCAACGTCTCCAACAAAGCCACCGCACGTAACCGGTTCTGTTCAACTTCTGAATCGCGCGCACGGTCATCAAAATCAACCACACCACCACCCAAACCATCCCAAAACAAAGCATAATGATCTAACACGTGCCGCATATGGCGACCGATGCCCCCTTGTTCAAACGGATGGGCATGACACTCATACACCGCCTCATCCATCTTTTGCAAGACCCATATACCTTGCTCTAAGAAGCGGATATTGTCCAAAATCACAAGGGGGTGCTCTGACATTCTGATTCCTTTTTTACACTTGGAACAAATTCTTGGCATATCCGTGTCCAAAGTTCTTCAGCCAAAACTTTGCGGTCTGATGCAAGCACAGGCTCTGCACCATAACGCACTTCAATTTCGTAAGACGAAATACTACTGAACCGCATCAAATGCGTCAAAAATGGGCCCCCATTAACAGCCCAACAGACAGATATATGTGCGGGTATTTCACCTGGTGGTGTCCGATATGAAATGGCGGCATAATGAACCGGCACCCCCTGACTTGCAGGAAAAGCCAGAAGCGACGGTTTAAACGGCAACACCTCGGCGCCTTCCGTACTGGTCCCTTCCGGAAAAATGATCAACCCTTTTTGATCATCTATTTGCTCTGCAATCAGTTCATTCACACGCACCACATCACTTCGACGTGTGCGATCAACAAAGATTGTATTCACCCCAGTCACAATCCGGCCCAAAATTGGCCACGACCGCACTTCCATCTTGGACACAAATACACTGTCCACCGATGCAAAAAACGCAGGAATATCGATATAGGTCAAGTGATTGCTGACCAAAACAAAAGGCGGTTTGGGAGGATTTCCAATCACCGTTAATCGGCCACCTGTAATCCAAATGGTATAACGCGCCCAAATGCGCACCCATTTATTGCGCCACCCAATCCACGACCGTCCACGAATCTGACACACAATACGCCCCACCACAATAATAGAATACATACCTATAATTGCAGTCGAAAACAGGATCAATCGTCGTATGACACGTAATCTTCGCATAAACAGCTCTTGAAAAAGAGAGAAGGAGGAATTCTTTATTTTTTCTTCTTCCTTCTTTCTGCTTTCTTTTTACCTAAAATACAACCGACGTGTACGTGGATCTAGCGCATCCAAATCTAACATAACCAAAAAGTCGACCGTCTTAAACTGTCGATCTATTGCAGGAAAGCTACACACCATTGCTCCATAATCCAAATAAATCTTAAACAACGTTGGCAACTTCAATCTGCCTACCCGATTGGGGATTTCGCCGCCACAGACATAATCTGACTTGGGGGCCAAACGAAATTCTGGGTGCAGATAACCATTTTGTTGGAGTTGTCTCATGACACGATTGCCTTCAGCTTCATCTTGGCTGGTTAGCGAGCAGCACCCAAACAGAAATCGCTTTTGTTTGTGTGTCATATACATCGCCAATCCACGCCACAACAAAAACAGCACACGCGAATTGCGGTGTTTTTCTGCAATACACGCTCGTCCTACCTCAATAGACTGCTGGACCACCTCATCTGGAAGCCCAGAAAAGTCATATTGGCCAGCTGAATAAAAACCAATGCCTGCCTGCGCCATTTCAAATGACTGCATCCGATAGGTGCCAACAACCTGCTGGGTCTCTCTCTCTTCTACGATCAAATGATGACAATAGGCATCAAATGGGTCTTCATCACGCTGCGTATCAAAAGACCCGGCCAACCCTTCGCCCAATTCTAAGTTAAACACATCAAAACGAAGCTTCAAAGCCGCGTCGATATCCACCGCGTTTTGGGCAAACCTCACCACATACTTTCCAGCGGTCTGCTTGCCTGTGGGCATATCGGTCAAAGCAACGACATTGCTACTGAGTGTCATCAATGCGTCTCCCAAAAAGAGGAAAAGAAATAAACGGACTCAGTCAATTTCCCGTATTCTCAGAGCAAGAAAAGAACGACGACCACATCCTACGGTGTTAGATATTCTTATTCTTTGGCTCTGTTTCCATCTTTTATCACATTCTTTGAAACATCTTAGGATCTGCTTTCAAAATCTTCAAATCGCCCTGCACTATAACTTCACCCACTATCCGCAAAGGTTCTGCAATCTTATCCAAAACTTGCTGGTTAACCGATTGTCCATCTTGAGATACCAACAAATAATGAGATGCGTGATTGGCTTTGTCTCTCACCAAAAAAATGGGTGGAATACCACCACTGATACAGCGAATAGCACACGCTTTATGGGGTTTCAAATTGCCAGGGTTCATCACGCCAAGAAAGCATTTGCTGTCGACAATCTCACCCACCAGTGTCTGCACACCCAACGATTGACCAACAGGGATATCCGTTGTGTTAGACCCGATAACCTGAACCGTTCCATCAACCACTTCGATCATCGTCTGATTATCCCGATAGATCAATGTGCCATCCAATTTCACCCGTTGGCCGCTCAAATTTGCGACCAAACCATCTGCACCCATTTTCCCAAATGCAACAAGCGGATATCGAGAGAGACCATCGGCCTGCCCTGTCTGACCTGGGCGATCCACCAACAATATAGGATAAGGCCGTTCTTGAATTATCCCTTCAAACGTACGCTCGTTTCCAAACTCAAACAAACTGGCCGCAAAAGGCAATTGTCCAGTCACCAAGATCATCGCTACAATCGCTGCAATACAGAAAACACCCACAACTGCCTTTTTTACAAATTTCTTTATACCAGCGGGGGGACGGTCTAAATAACCAATATAGAATTCATCGTTTTTAGCCATAGGACAAAACTTTCGTTAAGTGAAAAAAACGGTCACTCCCATGCATCACAGAGACGCTTTTACATCCTTATATTATTTGTCCAGGTTCTGCGTATGTCCCTGGCAAATTGGGTTGCTCTTGAACAAATACTTTGCCATCCAAAACTTTAACATCAAATGTTGGAACACGTTCCCTAAAAGGCTCTGGAGATTTGCCATCTGCTGGGCAATATTGAAACCCGTGCCACGGACACGTTATGAGTCCATCTATCACGCGCCCCTCGCCCAAGGGTCCATTCTGGTGCTGGCATACATTCGATACCGCTGAAACTTTCCCATCATATCGAAACACTGCTACGCGTTCATCACCCAACGCAACAATCAAAGCGCGTTTTTCAGGAATATCATCGACCAGACAAACAGAGGCAAATCCATCCGATTCAACCGCCAAAGCAGCCAAGTCCACAAGTTTCTCTTTGTGCCCTGCCCAAATATGTAACACGCTTACCCACACCACACCGAGCACCAACAAACCCGTCAACACAGGATTTGTCTCTGCTTGCAACACACCCAAAGCCACGTGCAAAACAATCAGTGCATAAGCCACATAAACCAGCATATGCAACGCTTTCCAAATGGGAGGTGTTAGATTCGCCATCCAAAAGTCGTGACTGGTTGCAGCCATCAAAAACAATATCAACAGCGCGAGCAATCCCAAGGGCTGAAAAGGAAATTGGCTTAAACTGTCCAGGCGGGTATTGCTCACCAACACACTGACCAATGGATTCAGATCACCAAACCCATGAAACTGTAAAATAGAGAACGCACCGTGTACCAATGCCAACAAGAACATCGTCACACCCATATGCCGCCGATTATACAAAAATGGCAAAAATCGACTGTCCAATCGCGCCAAAGGTCCAACAGATAAGATCACGTGCAGAAGCAACAATGCGGCAGTTCCAAACCCGCGAATAATCAGCGTTTCTGCAGTGGCATTGGGATGTAAAACGGCACCAATACCGACAAACAAAGCCAAATACAAAACAACACCGCTTGCCAAGATAACATCATAGACTTTTTTCTGCCGGTCCCAAGCCACTGCGTGATAAAAGGCATGAATCGGTTCTTCACTCATTTCAAGCCTCCTTGCACAAGCGCAGTCTGTACACCACCACCTTCAACGGCCATAACCGCAACGACCTCGCCCTGTGCCAAACTGTATAAAACCAACGTACCCTTCTTACTGAGCATTACAAAACGTCGGGCTTTAATCCCAGACAAAGTACCCAACAACGTCGCCTGCTCACCAATCTTCCCATTCCAAGTGCCCGTGTGCCAATACACCAAGAGTTCGGGATACAATAACGATTCATTGGGCTTGAGCGTTACGGTAGGACGTCCTTTTTTATCCATACCCCACGCAGTTGAAAGAGGCAAAGCACCCCATAATCCTTCTTGTAAATGTTCTGTTGAGAGAGAAATCTCACCGGGTATCTGATCCATCACGGGCATCGTCACACGCGCCGATACCCCAGCAATCAAGCCAACCAGAGCGATCATCCCCACGAATGGCATCATCCACCGGTGCCGTGCACGCAAAGGTTGTATCATTTCACACCTCCACGTGCTGCCACCCGATGTGGGTTCTTCTCCTCAGGAGGTTCTGTTGCCCCCCCAAACCATCGCTTGGCCAAATACGGCCAGAAAACCACTACGCCAGGTACAATCACCAACCGAAACAATCCCGTTCCCCTTACAGCCACCGCATCAATAGCACCCACACCCCGTATCACAAAAAAAGGTAAAAACACAAGCCCAATCGCCACATAGATCCCAACAGCAGTCACCAACCAACTTGCGATCTCAACAGCCATAAACCCTCCCTTTCTCACTGAATACGGACCCATTACCAATGACATATTTACGAATTTCTTGTGACCAAACATACATTATTCATTGAGCTTTTTGTAAAGCCGATCCAGCTCTTTTTTTACATCGTCATACGCATTCAAAAGACTCTCTAATTCCTTATCTGAATCGCGTTTTGCGCTCAATGCAATAGCCGACTGCGCCATCAACAAGGCCTCATCTTTGCGCCCCAATTCAGACAAAGCCAACGCAATCCGATACTGGCACGCCACCCGAAACCCAACAGCCGCATACTTACTTTTTGCTAAACGATCATCTAGGTCCCGAAAAACAACATCAACTGTCGTCCAATCTTTTTTCTTTTCACCCAACAAACCACGCAAATAAAGTCCAAACAA
Source organism: Candidatus Latescibacterota bacterium (assembly GCA_047619225.1). Lineage (GTDB taxonomy): Bacteria > Latescibacterota > UBA2968 > UBA2968 > UBA2968 > JABIFK01. Next base: position 3,315 of record JBLHJX010000003.1, on the reverse strand, counting down.
ATTCGACGGGTGTTTTGCATCAGCGCCATTATCCAGAACAGCGAGCGCTCGATCATACTGCTTGTCATCATACAGCGCCGTCACCAAAACCAAATACGCTTCATTGCGACTATATTGGCCATGTTTCATCGCCAAATTAATTTGATCCAACCCCAATGCACGTTTATCAGGCATCCAAAACAACAACCAGCGTAAAACCCGAGACCGTGCCGACCGCCAATAATAATAAGACCCCAACCCCAAATAAGCATCATACAAACGCGGTTCTTTTGCTAAGCATATCCGAAGGTGCTCAATGGCTTTTTTGCCATCTTGATAGGCACCAAAAAAATTATACCGTCCAAATTTGAAATATGCCTGATAGCCAAACGCCCCACCCATATAAAAATCCAACCACGGATCCTCAGGGTTTTTAATCAGCAGTTTTTCTCCCGTTGCAATCGTTTGTTCTACACTGCGTTCTAAGTCCTCTTGAAACGCATTAAACCGCCTGCTGCTCATCCATGTTTGCAATGTGGCCGCACGATAAAAATGTGGCCCTGGATGATCGGGATGTTGAGCAATCAAACTGTCCAACGCATCAAGCGCAGTCTCAAACTGATCCGCATAAACCAGCCCAAGCCCCCGTTCAAGTTCATCATGGAAAATTGGATCTTTTGGTGCAAATTCGCCTACCTCGGGTGTCGGTAAATCGTCCTTTGCCTTCTCTGCTTTTACAGATGGCATCGCCCAAAGGCAGACGATACCCACCACAAGCACAATGACACTTCCGCCTTTTCTAAAGCAGGATCGAGAAGAATTTGACATGTCTTTTACTTCCGTTTATATACCACAAACTCAAAGTCAGCATGATCCTCTCGCTTCTCTACTTCCCATTCATCCTCATCAAATTCGGGAAACTTCGTATCCCCTGTAAAATCACCTTTAATGAACGACAAGTACATCGTATCGGCCAGAGGAATGGTCTGTGCATAAATACTGCCGCCACCCGCGCTAAAAACGGTCTTACCCGTTGCCTCTGCTTTTGCCACAGCATCTTCAATACTGCCACACACCGTGGCACCCTCAATGCCATCACCCGACCGAGTAATCACAAAATTCTCCGAGGTTTTCATATCAGGCCCAAAAATCTCAAAAGACTTTCGCCCCATCACCACGGCCTGCCCATCAACAAACCGCAAAAACTGTTCATACTCCTCTGGCACACTCCAAGGCATCCCATCACCACTCCCAATAAACCGATCCTTCGACATCGCTGAAATAATAATCATAACACACCCTCATCTTCAAATGTACCTATGGCCTACAAACCTTTACCTCTACCTTTGGACGCCCATGATCCATTATCAATTGCCTCTTAAAGCGGTGTCACGCCCGCATAAGCCACACCCGTCATATAGGCAATATCACGGTTCCAGGTGGTCAAATCATTCATACAAAACTGGTCCAAATGTGAATGCCCACAAGCCCGCGCCAAAATTTTCATCAATTCAGTACTGGCTTCAAAATAGTTCTTCAACCGCTCCGCAGATTTATCCACCAACAATCGAGATCGCAAGCTGGGCTTTTGTGTGGCAATACCCACTGGGCAATTATTGCTATGACATGCGCGCATACCCAAACAGCCAATCGCCTGCAAGGCTGAGTTGGCCACCGCCACAGCGTCTGCACCCATCGCCAGTGCTTTTACAAAATCCGACTCCGTACGCAGCCCACCCGTAATCACCAACGTCACATCCCGTCGCCCACGCAAATCCAAATGCTTTCTTGCTCTGGCCAAAGCAATCATCGTTGGGATACTGATATTCTTTTTAAAAATCTCAGGCGCCGCACCCGTGCCACCACCGCGTCCATCTAAGATGATATAATCTGCCGTGGCCTCAAGTGCAAAATCGATATCCGCTTCAATGTGTTGTGCTGACATCTTAAACCCAATTGGAATGCCGCCACTCACTTCACGCACTTGATCGGCAATATTGCGAAAATGTTCTGTGGTAAACAGATCCTTAAATGTCGATGGGCTAATGGCTGGTGTACCCGGTTCAAGCCCTCGAACTTCGGCAATTTTCCCCACCACCTTCTCACCCGGCAAATGGCCACCCGTCCCCGTCTTTGCACCTTGCCCACCCTTAAAATGAAACGCCTGGCATTTGGCAACTTTATCCAACCCCCATCCAAAGTACCCAGACGCCAACTCATAAAAGTACCGCGAATTGGCTGACTGCTCGTCTGGCAACATCCCACCTTCGCCCGAGCAAATGCCCGTACCCGCCAATTCAGCACCCTTGGCCAATGCCACTTTGGCTTCTTCGCTCAATGCCCCATAACTCATATCACTCACAAACATAGGAATATCCAGATACAACGGTTTCTTCGCATTGGGGCCAATCACCACACCCGTTTCAACAGGCGCATCATCGATCAACGGTTTGGTTGCAAACTGCCCCGTTATAATTTGAACTTCATCCATACGTGGCAATTCAGTCAGCGGAATGCCCATCGCCGACACATTGCCATGATGGCCAATGCCTTCTAATCCATTGGTTGCCAATTCGGTGATATAAGTATTAAAGGGTTCGGCACTCGTACCTGCGTGATCGGCATACAACCCCAAATACGCTTCGCGATTATAAGCTTGTGGATGCTCATTGTGCCATTCTGCCACTTCACTTTCATCTACATAAACCGTGTCATCATCCACCCACGCCGTGAACTTCTGCAACACTTCTTCATTGTCATATTCACTCACCCCTGTATCCAAACGATAATCCCACTGGTGCACACCACAAATCAAATTGTGACCCTCCACATGCCCATCAGACATCAATGCACCTCGGTGCAAACACCGACCAAACATGACCGAAATTTGGTCATCATATCGCACCACCACCAAATCGACATTGGCCACCAATGCATAAGCAGGTTTTCGATCTTCCAATGCACTCCAAGTCGCAACCTTCGTTTTTTTGATTTCCTCAGACATAAACCCTCCCTAAAAACAATCTATTGTTGATGCCAATCATTAAACTTGGCACCCGTGACAAACCACACCTTATTTATCATGTTGACGTCGAAACAAGTTTAGGTCAATACGCGAAGCATCCGTAAAAATTACCAATACAAAACGGATGCCTGCATCCAATAATTTCAACCACGTCGTCCCAAAACCAAACGCAAAAGATCCATCGACGAGACAGGTTGCACACCTCGTTTTTGAATCGCGCCCCCTATCTCAAACGCCATCCGCCATTGTGCCATTAATTTACGATATGCGGCAAACAAGCTGTTCTTAGGGTCATACATATCTGTTGGTTC
>JBLHJX010000002.1:0-71430 GCA_047619225.1 Candidatus Latescibacterota bacterium | reverse complement strand
GCCCTATTTCGGGTGTGTGCCGCACCGAGACATTTGATGTGACGCCTTATTCTAAGGCTTTGGCAACTTTTATGTTGGGCCACCCCGATTGTCAGGATTTTGGTCGCAAGGTTAAGATCGCTTTTTCGGGTTGTGCGCACGAAGCGTGTGGGTTGACCAGCATGCATGATTTGGGTTTTATTGGCAAAGTTCAAGATGGCAAAGTTGGGTTTGAATTTTATGTGGGTGGTGGTTTGGGTGCCGTGCCGCATCAAGCGAAGTTGTTTGCCGACTTTTTGCCTGCCGAAGAAATTTTGCCTATGTCGCAGGCTGTTTGTCGTGTGTTTGCCCGATTGGGTGAAAAGGCAAATCGGGCCCGGGCGCGTGTTAAGTTTTTATTGGCCAAGCTTGGTCTTGAAGAGTTTCAGCGTTTGGTGAATGAAGAACGCGCCATTTTGCCCCATGATGATGCTTGGACAGCTTATTTGGATGATTTGGGTTCTTATAAAGAAGAACCGCTTAAGATTGCTGCACCCCTCAATGGTGCTGTCAAACCCGAAGGTTATGATGCTTGGGCAGCGACCAATGTCTACAAACAGCGTCAAGAAGGTTATGCTACGGTGACGGTCTCTTTGCCATTGGGCGATATCACTTCTGGTCAGACACGCGCGTTGGCCAGTTTGTCTCGTAAATATGTAAAGGACACGATTCGCACAACGGTTGAGCAGAATATTGTTTTGCGTTGGGTGAGTGAATCGGATTTGGCACAATTATATGGTGACCTTGTTGCATTGGGCTTGGGTGAACCGGGTGCGGGTACGATTGTGGATGTGACGGCTTGTCCTGGAACCGATACGTGCAAGTTGGGGATCTCCTCTTCACGTGGTTTGGCGGCTGAATTGCGTACCCGGCTGGCGGCACAAAGCATGAATTTGGATGAATCGATTAAAAATTTCCGCATTAAGATCAGTGGGTGTTTTAACTCGTGCGGACAACACCATGTGGCCGATTTGGGCTTTTATGGCAACAGTCGTAAGGTGAATGGTTATACGGTGCCTCACTTCCAAGTGATGTTGGGTGGTCAATGGTCTGAAAATGCGGGTTCTTATGGTTTGGCCATGGGCGCTGTGCCGTCTAAGAATATTCCTGCCGTGATTGAATGCATTACAGGGAATTATGTAGCAAATAGGCAGGGCAATGAGACTTTTCAAGAGTATGTCAAGCGTATTGGGAAACAGGAAGTCAAAAATATGTTGACCGATTTGACGGCTGTGCCTGCTCACGATGTGGATGCTTCGTTTTATGTAGACTGGGGCGAAAGTCGCGAGTTTACAGTGGGCGATATGGGCAAAGGTGAATGCGCTGGTGAGGTTGTGACCTTGGTTGAGTTTGAACTTTCGGGTTGTGAAACCGAATCGTTTGAGGCGCAACTGCTGTTAGATGACGGAAACTATGAAGCCGCTTATAAAGGGGCATACAGTGCCATGCTTCACGCGGCCAAAGCGTTAATTAAAACGCAGTGGCTCGACGTACCAGCAGACCCCAATGAGATTGTGAAAGAGTTTCGTGCGCGTTTTTGTGACACCGAACTGTTTTATAATCAGTTTGCAGGTCCTAAGTTTGCAAACTATTTGTTCCGCGTGCACGAAGAAGAAATTGCTGACTATACGCAGGATGTTGCTCATCGGGTCATTGAAGAAGGGCAGCTCTTTATTGAACAGGCCTATGCTTGTTATGGTCGTATGAACGTTGTGAATGCTTAAAAAGCAATTCTTCAGCATCAGCAGCATCTTAAGAAACAAGATGGGTTGGGTGTTGAAAACTGAAAGCTTGAAAACTTGAGGGATTTATGAATACGCATAAGATTGCTGTAAAGTTTTATATGGACAAAGGCCAGGATATTGCGCCTGAGACTTGGTTTAAGACGTTTAATAAATGGATCTCGGCGAATGCAGGGCCTGATGTGTTGATTGATGTGGCTGATTATAGCCATGTGAAAAATGGGCCTGTGACTTTGTTGGTGGGCCATGAATACGATATTAGCATTGATGATGCAGATGGCAAACGTGGGGTGTTGTTTAAGCGTAAAAGATCTGCAGAGGGTGATTTTGCACAACATTTGTCAGCAACCCTGAAGCAGGCTTGCGAGACGTGTCGTCGGATTGAAACCGATGGTGATGTTGGCGATCAGGTTGCTTTTCGGGGCAATGAGGTCTGTGTGGTGCTCAATGATCGGCTCAATGCACCCAATACAGAAGAAACATTGCAAGCTATCCAGTCTGATTTGGATGCCTTATTGGGTAAATTATACGGTGATGCAAAGGTGTCTATCTCTCGACGTGATGATGCCAAGGCGCGTTTGGTTTTGGATGTGCAAGCCGAGGGCAATTGGGCAGTAGATCAATTGCTCGCAAATCTTTAATTGGCGATCATTAACGCTGTTTTTTTGTTTTAAAAAATGGGTCTATACCCAAGTATAATGGCATTGCGATGTAACTTTGGGCACAATGCTTGACAAAATCATCAGAATCCGTATATTTGGCCGGTAACAAATCGGTTTTAGATTGATGTTGAAGAACTAAGATTTCAGGAAAGGGGTGCAAAAATGGCCTATATCATTGCTGAACCGTGTATTGATGTTATGGATAGGGCCTGCGTGGAGGTCTGTCCGGTAGACTGTATTTATGAACCTGACGCAACCAATTTGGCAGAAGGTGAACGGCTTAATATGCTTTACATTCACCCAGAAGAATGTATTGACTGTGGTGCATGTGAACCTGAATGCCCCGTTGAAGCTATCTTCGCTGAAGAAGATACGCCTGAAGAGTGGAAAGAGTATATTGATATCAACTATAAGGCATTTGATTAAAACGAAATAGTTGCTGTTTTTTTGTTATCGAAAATGCCAGGATCAACCTTCGATCCTGGCATTTTCATGTCACAAAACCTCCCCGTTCCCCAAATTAAGCAGTACACTTGTGAGCGAACATATTCACTTGTTCTACGCAAATCACTTTTTTGCGATTAGAATATCGTCTTAGGGGACTGAGGCCCATTCTTAATGGGCACTTGCATGTCCCCTCTTTTCGTTTTATATTAAAAATTCTTATTATACGACATGCGATTGATGCGTTTATCTCATGATAAGAATACTTGTTTTGGTAAGAATACTGACGGATGACAAATTAAACTTTAATTACATGTAAGCATAAGAAACATTCATAATGCGTAAGTGGTCACTGCTTGCACCTATACTTAATTTTTTCAGATTCGTTGAACACATCATTTGATTAGAATGAGGTTGTATATGGCATATCCTCCCAAGCAAGGGCTTTATGACCCAAGACATGAACACGATGCCTGTGGCATTGGTTTTGTTGTCAATATTAAGGGTGAAAAGTCCAATCAAATTTTAAAAATGGCACTTGAGTCTTTGGTTTGTCTCGACCACCGTGGTGCTCGAGGCGCTGAAGATACAACAGGCGATGGTGCGGGTATTTTGTTGCAAATTCCGCACGGATTTTTTGCCCATGCTTGTGAAGGATTGGATATTTCGTTGCCTGAGCCGGGGCATTATGGTGTGGGGATGGTGTTTTTGACGGATGATGGTGACCGTGATGCGCGCAACCAAATTCGTGCTCAGTTTGAAGATGTGATCCGAGATGAAGGGCAAGAGGTACTGGGTTGGCGTAAGGTACCAACAGATAATTTTTATTTGGGCCCCACCTCGCGATCTTCTGAGCCGATTGTGTGGCAGGTGTTTGTTGGGCGCAGTGCTGATTTAGAAGATGTGTTGGCCTTTGAGCGCAAGCTGTATGTGATTCGCAAGCGTATTACCAACATGATTCGATATGCGGGCGTTGACGAGTATTTCTATATATCAAGTCTGTCGGCTCGAACGATCGTTTATAAGGGTATGCTGACACCTATGCAGGTGGCTGAGTTTTATCCCGATTTGGAAGACCATCGGATGGAGACTGCGATTGCACTGGTCCACTCTCGTTTTTCAACCAATACCTTTCCAAGCTGGGAATTGTCGCATCCGTATCGTTATTTGATTCACAATGGTGAAATCAATACGGTGCGTGGCAATTATAACTGGATGAAAACGCGGCAAGCCATGTTTGAATCGGAGCTTTGGAAGGATGACTTAGAGAAACTGTTCCCTATTATTTATGAAGATGGGTCTGATACATCTAAATTTGACAATTGTTTTGAATTTTTATCTTTGTCGGGTCGTTCATTGCCTCATGTCGCTATGATGATGATTCCTGAACCATGGGAAAATCACGAGAGCATGAGTGATGATAAAAAAGCTTTTTATGAATATCATGCCAGTCTCATGGAGCCATGGGATGGCCCTGCGTCTATTGGGTTTACGGACGGTACTGTTGTGGGTGCATGTTTGGATCGCAATGGTTTGCGCCCGTCACGGTATTATGTGACCAAAGATGATATTCTCATTTTGAGTTCTGAAGCGGGTGTGGTTGACATTGAACCCGAACGCATTGCGCACAAAGGGCGTTTGTTACCTGGGCGAATTTTGCTGATCGATACGCAAAAGGGCAGCATTATCAGTGATGATGAAGCAAAAACAAAAATTGCAGCAGAGCACCCCTATCGTGAATGGTTAGATCAACATTTGGTGCCGCTTGAAAAATTGGCCGATGTGGAGCCCATTGCGCCGCCGATCGATCATGCAACGATATTGAAACGTCAACAAGCATTTGGATATACGTTTGAAGATTTGAAAATCTTCTTAGGACCTATGGCACACCTTGGGCGTGACCCATTGGGTTCTATGGGCAATGATGCGCCTTTGGCTGTGCTGTCTAATAAGCCCCATCTGCTCTACAACTATTTTAAGCAACTGTTTGCTCAAGTGACCAATCCACCGCTTGATCCTTTAAAAGAAGAAGTGATCACATCGTCAGAAACAACCATTGGACCCGAGCGCAATTTGCTCAAGCCCGAGCCTGAAAGTTGTCGGCAGATTCGTTTGAAAACGCCTATTATCACCAATGAACAGCTTGAAAAATTGGCCAGTGTAGATCAAGAGGGGTTAAGGGCTACGACGATTCCGATGTTGTTTGATGCAAAAACAGGTGACTTGGAAAAAGCGATGGACGATTTGTTTGCCGCAGCAGACAAAGCCATTGATGATGGGTATACCATTTTGGTTCTTTCAGATCGGGACGTGGATCAAGACCATGCGCCCATTCCAGCCTTGTTGGCAATGGCTGGATTGCATCATTATTTGATTCGTGAAGGCAAGCGCACACAAGTGGGCATTGCTATCGAATCGGGTGAACCTCGAGAAGTGCATCATTTTTGTTTGTTGATTGGTTATGGCGCACAAGCCATTAATCCTTATATGGCATTTGAGAGCTTGGCCGATATGATCAACGAAAACCAGTTGACCGATATCACGTATAAAGATGCTGTTAAAGGGTATATCAAATCGGCCACAAAGGGCACGATTAAAGTGATGGCAAAGATGGGTATCTCTACGATTAAGTCTTATCGGGGTGCGCAAATTTTTGAAGCCATTGGCATTAAGATGGATGTGATTAATAAGTACTTTACGTGGACCGATTCACGTGTTGAAGGCATTGGGCTTGATGTAATTGCCCAAGAAGCCTTGATGCGTCATCACGATGCGTATCCAGAAATTTCGGTCAATGGCAACACGCTGGGTGTGGGTGGGCAATATCAGTGGCGGCAAGAAGGAGAACATCACCTGTTTAACCCGCTCACGATTCACAAGTTGCAACATGCTGCCCGCACAAATGATTTTGGTGTGTATAAAGAGTATGCCCAACTGATTAATGACAAGTCTAAAGATATTGGTACGTTGCGTGGCTTGTTGGATCTCAAATTTGCAAATGAACCGATTCCCATTGAAGAAGTAGAGTCTGTTGACGCGATTACCAAACGGTTTAAAAGCGGTGCCATGTCCTATGGGTCTATCAGTCAAGAAGCCCATGAAGCAATGGCTATTGCAATGAATCGCTTGGGTGCCAAGAGCAATACGGGCGAAGGCGGCGAAGACCCTGCGCGTTATATACTCGAAGAAAATGGTGATTCTAAGAACAGTGCGATCAAGCAAGTGGCGTCTGGTCGTTTTGGTGTGACGAGTCATTATTTGGTGAATGCGCAAGAATTGCAAATTAAAATGGCACAAGGTGCCAAGCCTGGTGAGGGTGGTGAGTTGCCGGGTAAGAAAGTGTATCCGTGGATTGCCAAAGTGCGCCACGCCACGCCGGGTGTGGAATTGATTTCACCGCCCCCGCATCACGATATCTATTCGATTGAAGATTTGGCACAGTTGATTCACGATTTGAAAAATGCAAACTACAAAGCCCGCGTCAATGTGAAACTGGTTTCGGAAGTGGGCGTGGGTGTGGTGGCTGCGGGTGTGGCCAAAGGGCATGCCGATGTGGTTTTGATCAGTGGGATGGATGGTGGCACGGGTGCTTCTCCGCAAACGAGTATCAAACATGCGGGTTTGCCCTGGGAATTGGGTGTGGCCGAAACACATCAGACATTGGTGTTAAACAATTTGCGGTCGCGCATTGTGGTGGAAACAGATGGCCAGCTTAAAACGGGCCGCGATGTGATTGTTGCGGCGCTGTTGGGGGCCGAAGAATTTGGTTTTGCGACCACGGGTTTGGTGGCGATGGGTTGTATTATGATGCGCGTATGTCATTTGGATACGTGCCCGGTTGGTGTGGCCACGCAGAACCCCGAATTGCGCAAAAAATTTATGGGAACGCCCGATCAGATGGTGAATTTCTTAAAGTTTATTGCTCAAGATATGCGTGAGATTATGGCGCAGTTGGGTGTGCGCACGATCAATGAATTGATTGGCCATACAGAGTTTCTTGAACCCAACAAGGCTGTGAATCATTGGAAAGCCAAAGGGGTGGATTTGTCGGCGATCTTACATCAACCCGATGTGGGGCCAGAAGTGGGTCGGTATTGCCAACAGGAGCAAGATCATGGGCTTGAGAATGCGATAGATAACCAGATTTTGCTTGAGCTGTGTGAACCTGCGCTCAAAGATGGTACGCGTGTTCATGCCACATTTGATATTAAAAATACAAATCGTGTAACAGGCACCCTGTTGGGCAGTGAAGTTACCCGACGGTTTGGCCCAGATGGCTTGCCGGAAGATACGATTGACATCACATTTGAAGGGTCTGCCGGTCAAAGCTTTGCGGCGTTTACGCCTCCTGGTTTGACATTTCGAATAGCGGGTGATGCCAATGATTATTTCGGCAAGGGGTTGTGTGGCAGCAAGCTCATCATTTATCCACCCAAAGGATCTACATTTTCACCTGAAGACAATGTGATCATTGGCAATGTGTCTCTTTATGGGGCAACCAACGGGCAGGCTTTTATCCGTGGACAAGCGGGTGAACGTTTCTGTGTTCGCAACTCGGGGGCACGTACGGTGGTTGAAGGTATTGGTGATCATGGGTGTGAATATATGACGGGCGGTTTGGTCGTTATTTTGGGCAAAACGGGACGCAATTTTGCAGCAGGTATGTCGGGTGGTATTGCGTATGTGTTGGATGATGATGGTGATTTCCACACCCGCTGCAACCTTGAGTTGGTTGATTTGGAGCGTGTGGTATTGGATGAGGATGTTAAGGAATTGAAGTTAATGCTTAAAAAACATGCCGATTATACCGAGAGTACTGTGGCGTTAAAAATTTTGAGCAATTGGGATGAAACATTGCCCAAGTTTGTAAAGGTATTTCCGAAACCTTATCGGCGTATTTTGACAGCATTTGAAGAAGCAAAAAAAGAAGGTTTGGATGGTGATGATGCTTGGCTTGAGGCCTTTCGTCGAGGTGTAGAGGCAGAAGCGTAGGCAATAGCGATCGGAAATTGGCTTTTTTGTTTTAAGTGGAATGGCTGATTGCTGAAAACTGATTTAAAGGAGAGTGCATGGGAAAACCGACCGGATTTATGGAATATCAGCGGGAGCTGCCGGCCGATAGAGACCCTAAGGAACGCATTAAAGATTGGAATGAGTTCCACGATCATCATTCGGAAGAAAAAAATCGTGAGCAGGGTGCGCGGTGTATGGATTGTGGCATTCCATTTTGCCACACGGGTGTGCCAATAGGGAGTCCTGCGGCAGCAGGGTGCCCCGTTAACAATTTGATTCCAGAATGGAATGATCTTGTCTATCGGGGGTTGTGGCAAGAAGCCCTTGAGCGTTTGCATAAGACGAATAATTTTCCAGAATTCACCGGTCGGGTTTGTCCGGCACCGTGTGAAGGTTCGTGTGTGCTTGGCCTGAACGAACCTGCTGTGACGATCAAAAATATTGAAGTGTCGATTATTGATAAGGGTTGGGAAGAAGGTTGGGTGACACCCGATATTCCTGAAAAACGCACGGGCAAACGCGTGGCTGTGGTGGGTTCTGGGCCTGCTGGGCTTTCGTGTGCGGCGCAGCTGAATAAAGCGGGGCATAAAGTGACGGTGTATGAACGTGCCGACCGCGTGGGTGGTTTGATGATGTATGGCATTCCGAATATGAAGTTGGAGAAAGAGCGCGTGGTACAACGCCGCATAGATTTGATGGCCGAATCGGGTGTCGAATTTGTAACGAATACGGAGATTGGCAAAGATATATCGGCCAAGCAATTGGTGGATGATTTTGATGCGGTTGTGTTGTGCGGTGGGGCGACCAAACCTCGCGATTTGCCTATTGAAGGCAGAGATTTAAAGGGTATGCATTTTGCCGTAGATTTTTTGACAGTCAATACCAAAAGTTTGTTGGACTCCAATCATGAAGATGGCAATTATATTTCGGCCAAAGACAAACATGTGATTGTGATTGGTGGTGGTGATACGGGTACAGACTGCGTAGGCACCTCCATGCGGCATGGGTGCAAAAGCATTACCCAATTTGAAATTATGGAACGCAAGCCTGAAACACGCGCTGCCAACAATCCCTGGCCACAATGGCCCAATATCTACATGTTGGATTATGGCCAAGAAGAAGCCAAAGCTATTTTTGGTGATGACCCACGTGAATATTTGACCACAGCTACGAAATTTTTGGGTGATGAAAACGGTCAGGTCAAAGAGATGCATATCACACAGGTCGAATGGGTGGCTGGTGATGGGGGGCGTCCATTTCCAAAACCTGTGGAAGGCACCGCGAAGGTGATTCCCGCTGATTTGGTGTTTTTGGCAATGGGTTTTTTGGGACCAGAAGATACAGTTTTAGAGGAGCTGAATGTTGAACGCGATGAGCGATCTAATGCCAAGGCCGAAGAAGGCAGTTATACCACGAGCATTCCGGGTGTATTTGCTGCCGGGGATATGCGGCGCGGTCAAAGCTTGGTGGTGTGGGCCTTTAAAGAAGGCCGAGGTGCGGCGCGTGAGGTGGATCGTTATTTGATGGGTGCGACGGATTTGCCATAGCTTTTGGTATTTATAATTTTTACGTTTTGAAAAAGAGCCGTTCGAGTTTCTTCTCGAGCGGCTCTTTTGTTATTTCTGACAATAGGTTAGGAAGTTTTTTGTGTGTTGGGTTGTTGACATTGGTTTAGCACAATTTCCACGCCACTTGTCGCGCTCTCGTAAATTGCTCGAACCACTGATAAGGATCTTTTGCCTTCAGGGCCATTGACCAATGGTTCTTGGTCTTTGCGAATGGCGGTGATAAAATTTTCAAATTGTCTCTGGTGTCCTTCACCGCCTTCTTCGAGCACAGCGTGAGCACCTGATACTTCGATGGTTTTACTTTCGGTTTCTCGGTTTCCGTCTTTGAATGTTTCCCAATGTTCTATCCAGAGATCTTCTGTGCCTTCGATGATGATGGTGCCTTCTGTGCCGTGTAGTTCGATGCGTTGTTGGAAGTCGGGATGGATAGAGGTTGTTGCTTGAATCACGCCGAGGGCACCGTTGGTGTATTTTACGGCAGCGACACATGTATCTTCCACTTCAATGTTTTTGTGTGCAAGCATGCTTGTGTACGCTTTTACTGAGGCTATATCGCCTGCCAAATACAAGAGCAAATCCAACCCGTGGACGCCTTGATTGATGAGTGCACCGCCACCATCTAAAGCTATGGTACCTTTCCATCGGGAATTGTCGTAATAATCTTGTGGGCGATAAAATTTCATATAACAATCGGCCATGACCAGACTGCCAAGGATACCGTCTGCGAGGGCTTGTTTTACTTCTTGTGAGATGTCGAGAAATCTCAGTTGAAAAATGACGCCTAACTTTACGTTGTTTGCATTGCAGGTTTGAATTAATGCGTCGGCTTTTTCAAGGGAAATATCAATAGGTTTTTCGACCATAACATGTTTGCCTGCTTGCGCTGCTGGGATGCCATATAATGCGTGTTCGCCGCTTGCTGTACATATAGACACTGCGTCTATATCATCCCGTGCAATGAGTTCTTCAAAACTGGTGGTGGGTTCACCACCATATAAATCGGTCATCCGTTTTGCGCGATCGAAGTCACGTGAACAGACGGCGACCAATTCGGCATCTGCCATTTCGGAGATGACTTTGGCGTGTAACTCGCCAATCATGCCGGCACCGATGATTGCAAATTTTATGGGGTTCATGTGTTCTCCTTAGACCTTCCAACCCCCTAAACAGGGCGAAAAGTGTGTGTGTTATGCGTGAGGAATACCTTTTTCGATCTCCTAAAGGTTCGTGGGTGGATATATAAAAAAGGGTTGAAAATTAAAAAGGCAGATGATGATATTCTCAAAGATAATATGGATTTGGATATGAAACACTTGTTTTCACATTTGCTTGCACTCTGGTTTGTCATGGTGTATACTGTGTGTCGATTTGCATGCGTTTTTATTTTGGGGTATTGTTATTGATGGGTGTATTATGATTCCTTTTTAAAAAATCAATTAAGGATATCAACTCAGCCTTGTGTTATTTAACAAATCAAAAGGAGTGGTTCAAATGAGTGCAGCATTGGATTATGGGGTTCAGAGTTATTGTTTTCGTCATTTTAAAGACAATGCCGACGTGGCACAGAAGGTGAAAGACATTGGGTTGGATAAAATTGAGGTGTGTGCTGTTCATGCCGATTTTAATGACCCTGAGGGTTGGAAAAATGTGGTGAAGACGTATGAAGATGCGGGTGTGTCAGTGATTTCGATCGGTGTGCAGACGTTTACGGGCAATCCATCGGACAAAGATTTTTTTGAGTGTGCGGCCATTGCAGGTGCCAAACATATTTCCTGTCATTTTCAGCTTGAATCTTATGCCAAGGCCATTGCACAAGTGCGTGGTTGGAGCCGAGAGTATGGCATTCGAGTGGGTATTCACTGCCATGGTGGTTATAGCTTTGGTGGGCAGCCCAGTGTGTTGAAGCATTTGATTGGTTTGGGTGGCCCTGAGATTGGTGTGTGCATTGATACAGCTTGGGCATTGCAAATTGGTCCACGCCAAGGCAACCCCGTGAAGTGGACAGAAGATTTTGCTGGGCAGATTTATGGTGTGCATTACAAAGATTTTGTATTTGATCCCAATGGTCAATGGCACGATACGGTGGTGGGTGAAGGTACGTTGGATTTGAAGGCTTTTGTGGATGGGCTTGAAAAGAGTGGGTTTGATGGTATGGCTGTGATTGAGTATGAAGCCGATGTTGAAAACCCGGTGCCTGCGTTGAAAAATTGTGTGGAAAAGATGCGGGCGTTGGCGGGATAATAAAGGCGGTGAGACGTAAGACGTAAGACGTGAGAAGAAAGAAGAATGAGGGCAGAGAAATGATCTGCCCTCATTTTTTGTGTGATTGACAAGCTTTGTTTGGCGGCCTATATTGTTCAAAAAACACTTCGGTAAATTCTAATGCCTGAAATATTTGACAACATTAACCAACATTTGATCACTGCATTGAAGAGTACGATTGAAGTTTCACATCGTGGTGATTTTTGTGTTGGATATTTTAACCTGCGTGGTTGGAAACAAATTGCCAACTCTGTAGATCAATGGTCTGGTGGCAAAGATCAGTGTTGCCGTCTCCTTATTGGTATGCAACGAATGCCACAGGAGGAGTTGCGACAGATTCAAAGTATTTCAAATGGCAATCCCGGCATAGATAATCAAACGGCTCTCAGGCTCAAAAAACGATTGGCAGAAGAATTTAGAGACCAATTAACAATAGGTGTTCCGACGCAAGAAGATGAAAAAGGTTTGCGCAAACTTGCAGCACAAATACGCGATAAGAAGGTTGTTGTTAAGCTGTTTTTGAAACATCCATTGCACGCCAAACTGTACCTCATGTTTCGCGAAGACCCTGTGAGTCCAATTGTTGGTTATCTTGGCAGCAGCAATTTGACGCTTTCTGGGCTGTCCTATCAGGGCGAATTGAATGTTGATGTTTTAGATCAAGATGCTTGTCGCAAACTATCCAAATGGTTTGATGAGCGGTGGGAAGATCGATGGTGTATTGATATTTCAGATGAGTTAGAGCAGATTATCCAAGAAAGTTGGGCGGGTGAGCAGACCCTTTCACCCTATGAAATTTACCTTAAAATGGCTTATCACCTTTCTAAAGAGGCACGGGAAGGATTAACAGAGTTTCGGATTCCCAGAGATTTTGGCAACAAGCTTTTTGATTTCCAAGTTGCGGCTGTTAAAATTGCTGCCCATCACTTGAATAAACGGGGTGGTGTGCTGATTGGTGATGTGGTTGGTTTGGGCAAAACGCTCATGGCCACTGCATTGGCACGAATTTTTCAGGATGATCATTATCTGAGTACATTGATTTTGTGCCCCAAAAATCTTGTGGGTATGTGGGAAAGTTATACGCGTGAATATGGTTTGCACGCAATGATTGTACCGTTTAGCCAAGTTATTCAACTATTACCTGATGTGCCTGCACGTTTTCGTTTGGTGTTGATAGACGAAAGTCATAATCTGCGAAACCGAGACGGCAAACGTTATCGTGCTATTCAGGAATATATTCGTCAAAGCGAAAGCAAAGTGATTATGCTTTCGGCCACGCCGTATAACAAAACGTACCTCGATCTTGCAAATCAGCTTCGTCTGTTTATTCCTGAGGAGAAAGATATTGGCATACGCCCAGAGCGGTTGATGCGCGATATGGGCGAAACACAGTTTATGCGTCGCTATCAAAGCCCACCCCGTTCTTTGGCTGCATTTGAGAAAAGTGAATACGCCGACGACTGGCGGGAGTTGATGCGGTTGTATCTGGTTCGGCGCACGCGCAGTTTTATTAAAGGCAATTATGCAAAATTGGATGATGAGGGGCGTGAGTATTTAAAATTGGAAGATGGCACCCAATCCTATTTTCCCATTCGTTTACCTAAGACTGTGCAATTTACTATTGAAGATAGCAATGGTGAAGATCAATATGCGCGTTTGTATTCAGAGCCTGTTGTTCGGTCTATCAACAGCTTGCTTTTGCCACGTTATGGATTGGGCAATTACACAATTTCAAAGCCTGATCAATCACCAAATGGCGCAGAAAAAACAATTCTTCAAGATTTATCACGCGCAGGTAAAGGGTTGATGGGATTTTGTCGTACCAATTTGTTCAAACGGCTCGAAAGCAGTGGTCATGCCTTTACCTTATCTGTTGAACGCCATATTTTGCGCAATTTTATCTATTTGCACGCTATTGAAAGCAAAGCACCTATTCCCATTGGTACACAAGACCCTGGTATCTTGGATGCGCGTTTGACAGATGTCGATGTTGATGATGTCAATGCACCTGGTGACTTGTTTGAAGATGATGTTACTGAAGTTGTTGAGGTGCAAGGAACAACGCTGAGGAAAGAGTCTGATTTTCTAAAGCGTGCTGAGGATGTTTATGCCCAATATGCCACAAAATTTCGGCGGCGTTTCCGTTGGATTCGGTCTGATTTATTTAATGAGAATTTGAGAAAGCACCTTTTAAAAGATGCACGCAAGCTTATTCAAATGTTGAAAACTTGTGGAGATTGGCTGCCGGAAAAAGATGTGAAATTGAATCTTTTAGAAGATTTGCTGATTAAGCAACATCCTGATGAAAAAGTTATTGTTTTTACACAGTTTGCAGATACGGTTAGCTATTTAGAACAGCAGCTTAAGAAACGTGGAGCCGATCAGCTCTCGGGTGTGACCGGTGGTTCATCTGATCCAACACATCTGGCACATCGTTTTAGCCCTGTGAGCAATGACAAACAGGATCAGATTGCACCTGAGCAAACATTGCGTGTTTTGATTGCGACCGATGTGCTGAGTGAAGGTCAAAACCTTCAAGACGCAGCGATTATTGTCAACTTCGATTTGCCTTGGGCCATTATTCGTTTGATTCAACGCGCTGGGCGTGTGGATCGTATTGGACAGTTGTCTGAGCGTATTTTGTGCTATTCTTTTTTACCTGCTGAGGGTGTTGAACGTATTATCAACTTGCGTGCTCGGGTGCGGCAACGGCTCCATGAAAATGCCGAGGTCGTTGGTACCGATGAATCGTTTTTTGAAGATGATGATGACGAAGATATCATGCGTGATTTGTTTACGGAGAAGGCAGGTGTTTTAGATGGGGATGATGACACCGAAATCGATTTGGCATCGTATGCGTATCAGATTTGGAAAAATGCCACTGATCGCGATCCCAGCCTTGCCAAGCGTGTGCCAGAATTGCCATCTGTGGTTTATGCCACTAAGCCCCATAATCCGAACACAGCATATCCCGAAGGCGCACTTGTTTATGTCAGAACTGCCGAGGGTAATGATGCATTGGCGTGGGTAGATAAAGGGGGCAACAGCATTACAGAGTCGCAATTTTCTATTTTGCGTGCCGCTGAGTGTGGTCCTGAGACACTTCCTCAACTTCATCATGATAATCATCATCAAATGGTTTTGGCGGGGTTGAAGCATATTGCCAGTGAATCCAAATCGGTTGGTGGCACATTGGGGCGTCCTTCGGGTGCGCGTTTTCGGGTGTATGAACGGCTTAAAAGCTATGCAGATCGTATTAAGAACACGCTTTTTGATACGGCACTTTTGCACCGTACGATTGAAGAAATGTATCGATATCCGATGACCAATGTAGCAACTGATACGTTGAACCGCCAGCTTCGCAGCGGCATTTCAGACGATAACTTGGCTCAACTTGTGATTGCATTGCGGGAAGATAATCGTTTGTGTGTGATTCACGACGATGTTCAAAGGCAGGAATCTCGTATTATTTGTTCGATGGGTTTGAAGCAGGAGGTATAGGTTTTATTCTCGTGATGGATTTCATTTATTTTTTTAATTCACAAGCTACTGATTTGAGGAACAAATTGCTGTGCATTTGATCTATTTTGATGAGTCTGGCAATACAGGCAATAACTTGGATGACACCCAACAGCCTGTTTTTGTGCTGGCGGGGCTTGTGGTGCCTGAGGAGGTTTGGCAAGATGCTGAGCGTGACTTGCAAACTTTGATTGACACTTATTTTCCTGATCCACGTCCTGACAATTTTGAAATTCATGGCACAGACTTGCGCTCGGGCAGAGGATCGTTTAAAGATATGTCGGTGGGTGATCGTATCGTTTTTCGCGACGCCTGTTTTGATATTGCCCACCGTCATGATTTAAAGCTGATATATCGTGCGATTGTTAAAAAACGGTATCAGCGTTGGCAGCAAAATACCTTTGGTTTGGGGGTGCAGATTAATCCGCATATTGTTGCTTTTCCACTGGTTGCCCATGTGGCCAACGAATATTTGCATACGTTGCCTGGCACACAACGAGGCGTGATTATTTCAGATGAAAACAAGGAAATTGGTCACGATATTGAAAAATCGATCAAAATTTTACGCGGTATTGAGGGTAAATTGCGGTTGGATCGGATTGTAGAAAAGGGGTTTTTTATCGAATCGACAAAAAGCCTCATGCTGCAATTGTGCGATATGTGTGCGTTAAGTGCGCGCAAGAAGGAAGAGGGCAAGGCAGGATTACCGGTCAAATCGTTTGATGAAAGTGGTATTATTGCCATTGACCGGCTTATTTACCGCAGTGGAGAAGATTTGCAAGATGTGTTGGGTTGGATTGCAGAACAGCAAAAAAAGTAGCGGCCAGGGACATTGTCCAGAGTCGGTTGACACCGGCCCATGCTGGTCGCTAAACCAAATATAGCACAAATGTGTTTGAATATCAACCCTTTGGATGGTCGTTCATGAATATTGACAAAAAAGCCGTTTTGGAGCGTTTGGGGAAGTGTGATTTTAGCGGGTTGTTCACACAGGAATTGGGTTGGGACTTTCGCCAGCCAATCAGGTTATAGAGATTGATGACTATGATTACGAACTGACTGCGATAGCGGAGAAGCGTGGCATGGTGGTTTATGCATGTTCGCCAGATGCCCCTTTGTGGCAACCTCTTAAAGATGACCCTGATCGTTATATTTATGATGCGGTTTTAAAAGGGGTGATTGGCGATGAGGGGCAGGTGGTTGCATTGCCCGATGACATTGAGGTGGGTGTGGGCGATGTGTCGAAGCGCGATGGCTGGAACAAAGCTGCGGATGCTGTGTATGCTTTGCCCACCGAAACCTGGCGCGAGCATGTGGCGCGACGGCAGCGATGTTTGGATGTGCGCTAAAAATTGCAAAATGGTGATGTGACAACGATCAATGATTTTATCACGCTGAATTTGGATATTATTCAATTTGCGCGTGATGCAATTGACCGGTGTGAAGATGCTGACGTGTTGCGTGCCTTTTATAAGGCCATTTCTAATGTGACTGTGCTCGACCCCACGTGTGGTTCGGGCGCGTTTCTGTTTGCGGCTTTGAATATTCTTGAACCGCTGTATGATATGTGCCTGATTCGGATGCAGCATTTTGTAGATGATTTGGATCGTTCGGGTGAAAAACACTCGCCGAAAAAGTTCAGTGATTTTCGGGAGACATTGCAACAGGTAGAGGATCATGCCAGCCGTGCCTATTTCATTTACAAAACCATTATTTTGAAGAATCTCTTTGGTGTAGATATTATGGCCGAAGCGACGGAGATTTGCAAGCTGCGGCTGTTTTTGAAACTCGTGTCTCAAATTGAAAATGTAGAAGATCTTGAACCGTTGCCAGATATTGATTTTAACATTCGTGCGGGCAATACGTTGGTTGGGTTTGCGACATTTGAGGATGTGAAACGGACACTTAAAACTGATTTGGTGAAGCAACTCGAATTGCCCAAAATTCAGGAACGTACGGAGAATGCGGCAAAGGCGTTTAAACAATTTCGGGAACAACAAACTCAGCATGGGGGCAACATCACTGCTGGACATAAGAAAGAATTGCGCGACCGCCTTGCTGACCTTGAAAATGAACTCAATCGTTACCTTGCTACAGAGTATAATATTATTGACCCAGATAAACAGCATAAAAAATATGCAGAGTGGCTTGCCACACATCAGCCCTTTCACTGGTTTGTGGATTTTTATGCAATTATGGAAAGTGGTGGGTTTGACATAATTATTGGGAATCCGCCTTATGTGGAATACAGAAAGGTTCAAAAGTCATATAATATAAAAAATTATAGGACAGAGTCCTGTGGGGATCTATATGCGTTTATTATAGAACGTTCCTTTATACTTTTGAAAGAGTATGGAAAATTCGGAATGATTATTCCAATTTCAATTGTTAGTGCTGATGGATTCTCTGATCTCCGAAAATTATTTATAAATAAAAATATCAAGTCTTGGATAACGAATTTTGCAGAGCGTCCATCAAAACTATTTAATGGTGTTGAAAAACGTCTAACTATTTGGCTTTCAGATTTTGCTGGTGGAGAAGGGTTTTTTATTTCAAAGTATCACCGCTGGCTCTCTGAAGAACGAGACCATCTTCTTGGAACAACAAAATATGTTGATCAAAAGGCAGAATCGAATTTGGTAAAGGATGCCATTGCAAAAATCTCTACACCATTAGAAATGTCAATACTGGAGAAGATACAGAAGCATCCGATTTTGTATCAATTTTATCGGAAAAATGCTAATCATATTGTTTACTATACTCGAAAACTCAGATATTTCGTTCAATTTTTCGATTTTATACCAAAAATCACCGATGAAAAGGATAATGCGTTAGCTCCAACGGAACTAAAAGAAATCCGTCTTAATAATTCCTCTGAAGTTTATGCTCTTATTGCTTTACTCAATTCGACACTTTTCTTTTGGTTTTTTAATGCTTTTTCAGATGTGCGTAATGTGAATCGGCGAGAACTTGATCACTTCAGATCTTCTTTAAACAAGCTTTCCTCTGTTAGTGAAATATCTTCTTTGGCTAGAAAGCTTATGAAAGATTTTGAGAAAAATTCAAAAATTCTTACAAATAATTATGGAAAATTTGGTATAAAAAACATCCAAACATTTCAACCGCGTGTTAGCAAACCCATCATAGACGAGATTGATCGTGTATTGGCGCAGCATTATGGGTTTACGGATGAGGAATTGGATTTTATTATCAATTACGACATCAAATATCGGATGGGGATTGATGTGGATGAATAGCTCTTTCCCAAATCGGGAAGCGTGTTTGTGATTGGCATTTTGATTTTGTTTGGCTATTTTTATAGAACATGATTGTCCATAGAATCTTTTCGAGGAATATGTCATAAATGTTGATGAGCCAATGAGCGAACTCAATCTTGTTAAGACAGAAACCACAACCTCTGACGGCACTTTGGTTCATCTCGTTTATGATCAAGAGGCTGATCATCTGGAGATCTTTTTTGGTGAGAATGAATCGGCCACGGGTGTTGAAATTACGGATCACATTGTTTTGCGGTTTAACAGAAGAAGCAAACGCGCGATCAGTTTGCTGTTGCTTGATTTTTCTATTTTGACCGAGCGAACAGAATATGGGCCGCGTAGTTTTCCTCTGAACAAGTTGGATAACCTGCCAGAAGATTTGCAGGATATGGTTTTTCAGATTATTATGTCAATGCCTGTGAGCCAGTTTTTAAAGGTGTCACATTTTCAAGTTTCTCCCACAGAGCAGATACCGTTGACGTTTGTGGACATTAAACCGACAATGGCTGCTATTTGACATTATTGTTAATGGGTATCTCTATGAATGTTTCTATTCACCATATTCTGACCGACGATTCTCGCTACCCGCCTGCGCTTAAAACGTCCTCTCTTTTTGAATCCCCACACCGTCTTTCATTCTTAGGCAATTTCGATATTTTACAGCCCAGTTTGTTGGGCATGTTTTGCTCGGTTCGTTGCCCTGGTGATTTGGTGCTTAAAACATATGATGTTGCACAACATTTGCGCGATTCGGGTGCTACTGTGATCAGTGGATTTCATACACCCATGGAAAAAGAAGCGTTTGATGTGTTGATGCGGGGTGATCAACCCATTGTGGTTTGTCCGGCACGGAGTTTAAATCGGATGCGGGTGCCTGTGACTTGGCGGTCGAAGATTCAGAGTGGACAGATGTTGGTATTGTCTCCATTTGAAGATCGGCACATGCGCGTGACGGCGGCTTTGTCTGAACTGCGCAATCGGTTTGTGGCTACACTTGCCCAAGACGTGCTTGTTGTTCATGCCAATCCTAATGGCAAAACGGCGGTTTTGGCGCAAGATGTTATTGCAGCAGGAAAAATTGTGTATACTTTGGAGAGTGATGCCAACGCCCATTTGATAGCGGTGGGGGCAAAAGTTTTGCGATTGGATGAGGTGGGTAAACTGTGAAAAGTAAGCTGTGATTTGATCATGTGATTGATGGCTTGAATTCTATCTGTGATTGGGATATATTTCGAGAGGTGTGTTGACAATATAGAATCTCTGATTAAAGAGGGGAAAGATGGCCATTACGGATAAAGATGTGAGTATTCAATTGCCTTTGGAAAGATTGATTGAGACGGTTTGTAAACTTTCGTCGGAAGATTTGATGGAAGTGAGGCGAAGAATAGAGGCACAGTTGCAAACTTCTTATCAAATCGAAGATGCATCTCATGATTTAGAAGATAAAGAGTTTTGGGCGTCTGACCTTGGGCAGGAAATGATGGCCGAAGCGGACTCTTCTATAACTATGGAAGAAGTTCTCAAAATCACTTCTAAAATCAAAGGATCTATGGCAAAAATGATAAGTGAAGAAAGAGATGAGCGGTAATGGCAAACTGTTTTTTTGATACCAGTGCCCTGATTAAATATTATCATGAGGAAATAGGCCGGAAGAAAGTTATAGACCTCATTAACGAACCAAGCAATCGCATCTTTATTTCACGTCTTGGACTGATTGAATGGCATTCTGCTCTTGCTCGACTTGTTCGTATGGGGATATTGATTCCAAATGACTTTCGTATTTTACGTAGTCGATTCCTTTCAGATATTCGAAATCGTAAGCTCCGTATTCTTCCTCTTAATCTCATACATCAACAACGTGCGATCCGTCTGTTGATGACATATGCACGCACTGAAAATTTGCGAACGTTAGATGCACTCCAGTTAGCTGTTGCACTTGAATTTCATAGACAAGCACCACTTGATTATTTTGTATGTGCCGATATCCCCTTTTGTCAGATCGCAAGGCAAGAGGGGCTTTTTATTTTAAATCCTGAAGAGGATTAAGGATGTTATGAAAATTACAAAAGTGAAGACGTTTATTGTAGATGGTGGGTTTCGCCCGTGGACGTTTGTAAAGATTGAGACGAGTGATCCGGGTGTGATTGGATGGGGAGATTGTACGGATTGGGGATCGCCTGGGCCGGTTGTGGCAACGGTGGAACGGTATTCGGAATGGATTATTGGCAAAGACCCGATGCAGGCTGAGGCGATTTGGTGGGAGCTCAACGCGGCATCTGTGCGGCATATGGGAGGCATTGCTTATAAAGCGATGTCAGGCATTGATTCGGCATTGTGGGATATTCGGGGGAAGGTGTTGAATGCGCCGGTGTGGCAACTGTTGGGGGGGAAGATGCGCGATGAGATGCGGTTGTATTGGTCACATTGTGGATCTATTCGGGCGCAACCTGAGCGGGCCGAGCGGATTGGGGTGCCATGCGTGGAGACGACGGATGATGTGAAACGGTTGGCTGAGGAAGTGTTGGAACGTGGATTTACAGCGATTAAGACGAATTTGTTTCCGCTGCAAGATCGGCCCGATACAAAGTGGGTGCGCAATGCGTTTTCGACGCACGCGGGGGACGCACCTGGGCCTGTGTTGCGCAATGCGGAGGCGATAGTGGGTGCGTTTCGGGAGGTGTTGGGGCCAGATGTGGGGATTGCGTTGGATGTGGCGTTTACGTTTAAGTTGGGTGGCGCGATTAAACTGGCGCGGGTGTTGGAGCCGTATGATTTGATGTGGTTGGAGACGGAGACGTTTGATGCGGAGGCATTGCGTACGATACGCGAGTCGACGACAACGCCGATTTGTACAGGGGAAAGTTTGTTTGGGGTGTTGGGGTATAAACCGTTTTTGCAGTTGCATGCGCAAGATGTGATTATGCCTGATTTGGCTTGGAATGGGATTACGATGGGGAAGAAGATCTGTGATTTTGCGCATGCATATGATACGTTGATTGCGCCGCATAATTGTCACAGTCCGATCAATACGTTGGTTTCTGCCAATGTGTGTGCGACGGTGCCTAATTTTTTTATTTGTGAGATGGATGTAGATGACGCGCCTTGGCGGGATGAAATTATGACGCATCCGTTTGAGATTCGGGATGGGTTTTTGCAGGTGCCAACGCGGCCGGGGTTGGGGTCGGATTTGATTGAGGAGGAATTGTTGAAACATCCAGCGGGTGCGTATCCGGGGGCACGGTAACGTCTGCCTACGGCGTCCTACTTTTCTTGGTACACCCCAAGAAAAGTAGGCAAAAGAAGGGTGCCACTGCGTGGGGCTTTAATGTACTTCAGTGTTTTTATGAGCGGAGGCCACCCTCACCAGCCCGCGTGGTTCCCACCCTTCCGGCATATTCCATATGCCCCTTCCGCACACACCCTTCCTTTCCACACCAACCACACAACGGCCCACACCGCCGTGGGTGAAGTTGAAGTTTTTGGAGTAATTAAACCAACTATGCAACGGCCCACACCACCATGGGTGAAATCAGAGTTTTTTGGTAATCAAAATCTGGGAGAGATGATAGATGGAAAAACCAAATCTTTTGTATATACATTCTGATCAACACAATCCATATGTTACGGGATGTTATGGGGATAAGGTGGTGCAGACGCCGCATTTGGATGGGTTGGCGAAAAAGGGTGTGGTGTTGGATAATGTGTATTGTCCTTCGCCGATTTGTGTGCCGTCGCGGATGTCGATGTTGAGTGGACGATTTCCTTTTGAGAATGGGGTTTGGACAAATGGGCATGGGTTGGATTCGAGTATTCCGACGTTTGCGCATGCGATGGGGGCTGGGGGATATCGTCCGGTGTTGATTGGGCGGATGCATTCGGTGGGGCCCGATCAGTTGCATGGGTATACGGAGCGTTTGGTGGGGGATCATGGGCCGAATTATTTGGGGGGCAGGGGTGCCAATCATGGGATGTTGACGGGCACGGCAGGGCCTGGGCGTGTGAGTTTGCGTAAGTCGGGTATTGGGCAGAGTGCGTATCAGGTGCATGATGAGGATGTGACGGTTGCGACGGTGGATTTTTTGAATCGGGTGGGGGTGAATAAGCGGGCGGGGCAGGATGGGGAACCGTTTTGTTTGTCGGTTGGGTTTATGTTGCCGCATCAGCCGTTTGTGGCGCGGCGTGAGGATTTTGATCGATATGCTGGCAAGGTGCTGGCGCCGAAAATTACAGAGGTATTTTCGGATGGTTTGCATCCTCATATTAGAATGTGGCGGGAGAAGTGTGGTATTCAAAGTGTGACGGAGGTAGAAGTTTTGCGGGCACGGACAGCGTATTGGGCGTTGGTGGATCGGATGGACCATATGATTGGGCAAATTTTGGCTGCGTTGCGTGACAATGATTTGGCAGAGAATACACTGATTGTGTATATGTCGGATCATGGAGAACAGGTGGGAGAACATGGGCTTTGGTGGAAACAGACGTTTTATGAACATTCGGTAAAGGTGCCAGCCATTGTTTCTTGGCCGGGTGTGTTGCCTGAGGGGAAACGATTTGATGAGGTGATTTCGTCATTGGATTTGAATACGACGATGATTGATGCTTTGGGGGGCGATCCATTGCCCCATTCACGGGGGCGTTCGCTTTTGCCTTTGTTGTGTGGTGAGACTTCAGATTGGGAGAATGTGGCGTTCTCGGAGTTCTGTCAGGATGCCGCTGGGGCAGGTGGGCCGTTTCCAAGTGAGGGCGTTTATCAACGGATGGTGCGGCGTGATGAATGGAAGTTGAATTATTACCATGATCAACCGAGTCAGTTGTTCAATTTGAAAGAAGATCCTGATGAGATGCACGATCGGGTGAATGACCCGGTTTGTACAGATGTTGTTCGAGCATTGACGGAAGAGGTGTTGGCAGAATGGCAACCCGAGGAGATTGTGAGGAAGATGGCAGCCAAACGCGAAGACAATCAGGTGCTTTCTGCTTGGGCGCGGCAGACGGTGCCGGAAGATCGGGTACGGTGGGATTTGCGGCCTGAAATGGATTATTTGGAATGAGATGGTATGGAAGAAGGTAAAAAGAAAAATCAGTATATATGACGATATTTGATCTGAATAGGTAAGCGGGTGGGCAGCTTAAGATCGGGTATGTAAAAAGGGGTGGTTCTCACATTGAGAACCACCCCTTTTGTATT
This sequence comes from Candidatus Latescibacterota bacterium, assembly GCA_047619225.1. Classification (GTDB taxonomy): domain Bacteria; phylum Latescibacterota; class UBA2968; order UBA2968; family UBA2968; genus JABIFK01. The sequence continues at coordinate 47,736 of JBLHJX010000002.1, read as the reverse complement.
TGGTTGGCGACTGAATAGATCAGAGTTCGTCTGGGGGGATGCTGCCTTTTTTTTCGGCTTTTTCCCAAATAAGACGTTCAAATTTGAGCTGAGATTCCTCTTCTTGCGTGTTGGCTTCTTGTAACATGTGAGAGATGATGCGTGCCAAGCGTTCGGGGTCTTTAACGCCAATGTTAAACATGGTTTTGAGTTCTTTTACTTGGCGTTCTTTGCTCGAAAGTGGTTCGGGTGTTTTTTTAACCGCTTTTTTGGTGGCTTTGCCTTTGCGCAGAGGGGCTTGTTTTTTGCCCGACTCCGTCAGTGTAAGGCGCTGTTTTAATGGGTCCAGTAGGCGATCTGCCCATCCCTTTCGGTTTGGTTTTTTACCCATTCCTTTTTCCTCTTGGCGCAAATGTTGTTCAGGTTGGTTGATAACTGTCAGTTGGTTGAATTGTGTTCATTGGATTTATATATCTATCCTAATGTTTAATATAGGGATAAATGGATTTCGTGCCAATGGTACAATTTATGCTATTTGTTTTCATGTTATTTTTCTCATGGAGACCGATATGCTGAAATCAACTGATACAAGTACTTTAGAAGCATTGCTTCCAACTGTTGGGCAAAGTGCGCGACGATCATTGGGTGTTATGCTTGTTTTTAAACGAGAAGCGCTTTGGCAAGAGGTTGGCTCGGAGGCGCGTCGTTCATTTAATTTGGAAGATCCGGTTATATTGAAGCGTTGGGAACGTCGCTTGGGAAGCGGTATTTACCGGGTCTATGATTATGCGCCTGAAGCGGGTTGGGAGTTTTTTGCTTTGCTCGCATTTGGTGACCTAGAAGCTTGGCAACACGTGCAGCAATATTTGGATACGTCTGGTTTTAGTACGTACTATAGGTGGGATATTGTTGCTTTGGGTTGTCGAATGGGTTGAGGTTAGGTCGCGAACCAACGCACGGGCGTACAGGCGAAGCCTACAATGAGCGCAGCGAGTAACATTGCCCATAGTGAACGAAGTGAACCCACCCTTAAAGAGCGTAGCGAGTTATCAACGAATCATACACGCGTTCGAAAATTAGAAAGTCACACGTCGAAGATCGCTTTCCGTCACCCCGGGATGATCTTGGTGAATACCTTTTGGTTTTGACGTGTGGCTTTTTTATGTACGCTTTTTAGGGTGTAACCGTGTTATTGTTTGCATCTATTTTGAGAAATGCGATTTGACGGGGGAAAAGCACGCCTCTGATGAGACCCAAAATTTTCCAGGAGTTTAAGTCTACAACAGTAACGGCAGGCCCTCCTGCAAGCTGTGAAAAGGATGTGATATAAGCCCGCGTACCATCGGGTGTAATGCCCAAAACCGTGGAGTCATCGGCCATGCGCAAGGTGCGTAAGATGAGGTTGCGTTGGGGGTCAATGGATAGGAGTACACCATCTGCACTGACGTAGAGGGTTTGTCCATCGGGTGAAAATTCTGCACCAAAACTGAAATTTTGATCTAATTGAATGGCACCTACAATGAGGTCTGTGCGGGTGTCGATGACATTGATGACACCCCGGTCAAGATTGGTGACATAAGCCCGTAGGCCATCGGGTGTAATTTCAATTTCGCCGGGAATGGCACCGATGGGAATGTGTGTAAAGACGATTAAAGACCCGACATCTATGACGGCGACATTTTGATCTGTTTGATTGGCGACATAAAGTTTGCGACCATCGGGTGTGATGTTGATGTCGATGGGGCGGTTGCCCACCAAAACCGAATCGAGCGTCACACCATTGACTACGTCTATCACACGAATCATATCGGCCACTTCATCGGTCACGTAGGCACGGGTTCCATCGGGACTTAAAACCGTTTTGCCACGTGATTCAACGGGTACGCTAAAATCAACGAGGTGTAACGGGTTTATCCTAAAAAAACCAAAAACTTCAGAGACGTAGATTTCTTGCTGGTTTGGAGAGACGACGACACCACCAGGACCACGAAAGGGCAAGTAGTCGATTATCAAGTGGGATTCTGAATCTAAGACCATAACAGAACTGTCATCGGAATCGGCAATATAGATGTTATATTTTTCGTTTGATGAGGTTTGTGTTTGGGCTTGTGTATTGCCATAGTGGGTGCTAAATGATGTAAAGTCGGAAAAGTTGGTGGCACCGTTGCCATCAAAGTCGGTTTGCGGGTTGTGGCTTTCATCGCCCGATTGGGTGCCGAAGCTGCGCAAAAAGATGAGAAAGTCTGTAAACCCAACAATGCCATCGCCATTAAGATCTGCTGCGACTGGTCCATTGGCCATCCAATGAACAGAGGTTTCTGCACGAACGTCCCGCCCGGCCAGGACAAGCATGAGAAAAAGGAGTGCCACACAATAGCATTTTCTCATAGAGGACGTTTCCTTTCGATAAAGCGGTGAGAAGATAAAAAAGCCCACCCCTAAGGGTGGTGAGATGTTTAAGGTTTTTCTTCTTCCTGATTTTCAATGTTTGTTGCGGCTTGAACTTGATTGCCACCAGACGACTTTGCTTTGTAGAGCGCTTCATTTAGGTGGTCAAAGACGGTTTCAAGCCATTTTTTTTCATCTGCGTTTTGCGCGGGTATCAAAGAGATAATGCCTGCGCTGGCGGTGATTTTTGCAAGAGATTCACCACATGGAAATGCATGGCTTCGGATGCGTGCACGAAGCATGTTGGCGCGGGCTCTTACATCTTCGAGGTTTGCTTCTGGCATGGCGATGGCAAAGTGTGAACCATCGAGATGTCCCAATGTCAAATCTTCGGATAATAAGGCTTTGAGAAATTCCCCTAAACCTTTTAAGACTTGATCACCCGCGATGCGTCCCTGGGTTTCATTTATGGGGCCCAAATTATCGGCGGAGAGCAAAATAAAACCGATGGTCTTTTGGGTTTGCGCCACTGCTTTTACGGCTTGGGGTGCTAAAGCACGTAAGAATGATATCTTGTTGGGTAAGCCTGTGAGGGCGTCGGTGCCAGCTAAGCGTGCCCATCGTCTGTTTTCTACACGAAGCCGTTCAACTTCTTGTCGTAAAGCCTGATTCTCTTGTTCAAGGCGTAGAAGGCGTTGTTCAACTGTAGGATCGGCCATATTATCAATTGGGTATAGGCTTTGGGAGAAGTATATCTTTCTTTAAATGGTCATGTAGGGTGTTTTGTTCCTGATATTTTTTGCCTTAGCGTACAACGGATCGCAGAAGTTCATATAAGATGATGCCACTTGCAACAGAAACGTTCAGAGATATTTTTTGTCCGCACATGGGGATATGAACGATACTGTCACAGGCTTCAAGCGTTTGTGGGCGAATACCTTCTACTTCGTTTCCAACAATAACAGCAACGGGTTTTTGATAGGCAAACGTGTGGTAATCGACACTTGAAGTTGTTTTTTCAAGGGCAATTACTTGCACATTTTGCGTTTTAAGATATTGAATAACAGAGAGGGTATCCCGTTCATATAAATAAGGAACGGTTTCATCGGCACCCAAAGCCACGCGGTTGATTTCTTTGCGTGGGGGTTGTCCTGTAAAGCCTGTAAGATAAATTCCTGATGCATTTATGCCATCGGCAGACCGAAAGATGGCGCCTACGTTAAACAGAGACCGCACATTTTCTACAATGATGTAAATGGGGTTTGTTTGATCCCCTGATAATAGATGCATAAATTATATAAGTATGATAGAGGTTTGGCTTGTGGTATAAAGAAAAAAAGAGCCACTCCGGTGTGATCCATCGAGGCGGTTCTTTCTATTTTTTTAAAATCTTTAAGATTCTGAAGGTTGATCTTCTGTTTCGGGTGTTTCTTCGGATGAAGGCTCTTTTTTTTCAACAGCACCATTCATTTTGCTTCTGACACGTAAGGCGGTCTCTTCGAGTCGATTGCGTGTTCGGCGACCCGATTCTGTGCCTAAGAAAACGCCCAAAACACCACCGATGAGGATGCCGATGAGGATGCCAGCCCAGAAAAAGTCACGGCGTACTTGCACTTCACGTTGCCACATATGATTCTCCATTCATTTATTATTTTTCGCTTCGGTTTTTGAAGTGTTCATCTTTTTTGAGCATACCTCTAAGCACACGAGCCGCATTTTCAGCATCTTTGCCTGTCAGTTCAAACCGCTCATTGAGTAGATCTGCACTTGTCTTGGTGCCCCCACCGCTTTTGCCTTGCCCTGATTCTGACATAAATTCGGCAGATCCATCATCTATGCCGGTGTCGACCATACCCGTTGCATCAGATGATTTGGAGCCCATTGAGGGCATATTAATGCTACCCCCTCGTTTGGTCCAAAAAGAAACGCCTATAAGGATCAAGAGGAGGACACCAATAATGAGCAATAGTTGGGTGATTTCTTCGCCAAATGTCATGGGTCTGATCTTAGAATAAGGTTTGGGATGCAAAGCATAACAGAATATGAATTTACTGTGCTCATAATGTCGCTGATCCATAGGGTGAAGTCAAGGAAGAAGTCATTCTGTCTTTGGGGGTTGGAAGATAGATTTTGCGGTGTTGAGGGCATCCCAAGTGGCAGGAAAACCACCAAAAGCACACATTTGTAAAATGACTTCTTCAAGCTCTTGCTGTGTGGCACCTGCACCCATTGCGCGTTGGATGTGAACACCAAGCTGATCTTGACGGCCCAATACGGTGAGCGCAGATACGGTGCATAAAAGTCGTGTTTTTAAGTCCAATCCATCTCTGGCATAAAGGTCAGCCATGACAAATTCCATGACAAAACGCTCGAAGTCGGGGTGAAGTTCCCGAAATCGTTCACAAATAGCGTCTGCTTGGTCGTTGCCAACCATTTCACGCATTAATCCTAAGCCTTTTTCATAACGGTCAGACATTTAAAGCTCCTTTAGAGGCGGAAAGAAGAAAGAAGAACCAATCTTAAAAGGGGTGAGATGATTTACCCTAAGTGAACGTCTTCGGTGTCTCCACCGACCCAGGCGGGGACCTTGTTAGGGGTGAGGGTTTTGCCGTCTGAGAGGTTTTCGATACGGTCTTTGAGTTTTTTGGCCAGGCATTTATGCCAGTGTGTGAGGGTTTGTTTGTGGCTGGCATCTTGTGAGAGGTCGTGACACTCGTTTGGATCAGATTCAAGGTCGAAGAGTTGTTCCTCGCCTGTGATGGGATTCCAGATGTATTTCCATTGATGATCGGTGAGGTATTGGTTGGCGTTTTCGGGGTGGTAACAGGGGGCATGTTCGCCATGGTAATAGGAACGCCAATCGGTTTCTTCACCGCGTAAGAGGGGGAGGATGCTTTTGCCTTCGACGGTGTTGGGTATGGGGGCACCGGCGATGTCGAGGAAGGTGGGCATGATGTCTTCCCAACCGACAATGTGGTTTATTTCACGGTTTCTTTTGGCTTCTATGCTTGGAGGGGCTTTGACGATGAAGGGGACGCGTGCGGAGGCTTCGTAGGCATATGTTTTGCGCCAGAGGTTGTGGTCGCCGAGCATTTCGCCGTGGTCTGACGTGAAGAGTATAAAGGTGTTGCTGTTGTTGCCCCGTTGTAAGAGGCGGTTGATACGCCCGACTTGTGCGTCGAGGTAAGCGAGGTAGGCATAATAGGCGGCTCGGGCACGGTGCATGGTGTGTTTGGGCACACGACCGCGCCAGGCGTTGACGTCGAGGGGATATTCGGCTTCGTCGGCGTGGTGAGCAGCCCAGTCGCCAATGTCGGGGCCGGGGAGGTCGCGGTTGATGAATTGGTCGTAGTAGACTTGGGGTGGGCACCAGGGTGGGTGTGGGCCGTTGAATGAGAGGGATAAGAAAAAGGGGCGTGTGGGATCGCGTTTGTCTAAGAAGTCACCAGCTTTGTTGACGAACCAGGATTCTTCTTGCATGTGTTCAGGCAGGTGGTTGGGGCGCGCCATCCAGGAGTTGCTGTCGATGCCGTGGGCATATTTTTCGGTTTCGTAGCCGGGTTGTTGGGCGAGCCATTGTTCGTAGTCTTCTGGGGTGATGAGCTGTTCAAACCCCAAGTGGAGACGACGAGGGTGAAAGTGGGTTTTGCCGATGTTGATGGTTTGGTACCCGGCTTTGGTGAGTTCGCCGGCCATGGTGTGTTTGTATTGCCAGGGTTTGTGGTCTTGGTAACCAACCATGCCGGCAGCGTAGGGGGTTTGGCCTGTCATGAGGGCGCGGCGGGCGGGTACGCAGGAGGGACAGGGTGTATACCCTCGGGTAAACATGGCGCCTTCGCGGGAGAGGCTGTCGAGGTGGGGGGTTTCGGCGATGGGGTGGTTGAGGCGGCTGAGGCAGTCACCGCGGAAGTGGTCGGTGATGATGAGGACGATGTTTGGGCGGTCGGGCATGGAGGGGTCCTTGTTTGGTGGGTTTTGGAGATCGGGAATTGAGAAAATATAAGTTGGGGTAGGCTCCTGTGCCTATCCTTTTATTTTGGCCTTTGTTGCCTTCGGCGACTTACTTCTTTGAGAGACCAAAGAAGTAAGCAAGAAAGTCTCTCGCTGGCCGCGAGGGGCTTTAAATGTGTTCCGTGCTTTTACGGGCGTAGGCCACCCTCACCTGCCCGCGTGGTTCTCGCCCTTCCGCATATTCCATATGCCCCTTCCCGGCCCACCCTTCACACACCACCAACCACACAACGGCCCACACCACCGGGAGGTGAGATTTGAGTTTGGAGAAAGAAAAAGGTCACACCGTTGGTGTGACCTTTTGTATTGGGATAGAAATGGGGAATGGGGATTAGAACGCGCGGCTGAACCGAAGCCACACACGCCAGGATGGATCGTCGGAATCGAGAGGGCGGGCCAGGTAGGCGTGAAAGTCTTCGAGTTTGAAGGCGATGCCTACGCTGCGTTTTACAATGTGGTGAATGGATTGTATGTCGTCAATTGGATTGTTAACATTTTGGGCAAACCAAGTGGCACCGGCATCGAAGAAGGCACCTACGGAAAGATCGTCGACGGGCCAGTCGCTGCCGAAGTGGCGTTCGCCGTCGAGCCAGTAGGCGATGTTGAACATGGCGGTTGTGTTGGCATCAATCGTTGATGTGCCCAAGAGTAGGAGGCATATCCATACAATCCATCGGATAATCATTGGGCCGTTCCTTTATGAAGCGTAAAGACAAATTGTTTCAATGGGGTGTTGCGTTGAAGTGAGTCGGTGCCCGATTTGAGAGCCAACAAGCGCGATTGTAAATCGAGATTGTTTTCAAGGGCTTGTGTAATGGCTTCCATTTCGGCTTTGGGCAATTCACCGAGTAGGTAGCGTTCGAGCTTGAGATCGGGAATGGTTTATGTGTCGCAGTGATAAGTCATTTTTCCTCCAGCAGATCTATAAGCGATTCTCGAAGGCCACGAAGACGTTTGCGTATGTCTGATACAGACATATTGACTTCGTGAGCGACTTCTTCGAGGGTCAGTCCATCGACAAAATGAAGGACGGCTATTGTGCGTGTTGATGTTTGGTGACGACCAAATAAGGTGTCTAAGAGAGATCGGGCATCGAGGCGCTGTTCGGGTTCTTCTATGCCTGCAATCCGCGCTAAAATGTCATCTCCAGGGGTGGTTGTGCGTTGGTCGCGAATGTAATTGAGACAAATGTTTGTGGCAATGCGATAGAGCAGGCTGGATGGATAGTCTGATTTGAGTTGTTTTTGGCGTTGTAGAACACGCACAAAGACATCTTGCATTGCACCTAAGGCCCGTTCTTCATTGCGCAATAGTTGACGACACCGGCGCAGAACCATTGGACCGTAGGTATTGTAAAGGGCTTCGACATTCATAATTGTTTGTTTCGGGAAAGAATTCTCTCGTGGTTTCAATACTATAACACTTTTGGAAGATGAAAGTGTTACTTAGAAAATAAAAAAAGCGGTTGCGCTTTTTGGATGCCTATAATAGATTCATATTTCACGAGTTAATGACATTTTTCATCTGAATTACCAAGGGTAGTGGCATGGAAGAGACCAACGAATCTCAGAGTATTGAAGACTTAGATAAGCTGTATGCAAACGATGGTCCAAGCACAGAATTTGCCGAATTGTTGGCCGAAAGTGACCAAAAAGACAATCATCAAGAGGTTTCGGTAGGCGAAAAAGTGACAGGTACTGTGCAAAGTATGAGCAATTCTGTGGCTTTTGTAGATTATGGTGGGCGCAGTGAAGCGTCTATCGATTTGCAAGAGTTTAGAGATGATGATGGCGAATTGAAATATAACTTGGGCGATACGCTTGAAGCTTATGTGGTGAGCACCGAGGGTGAGGTTCGACTCACACTTTCAATGCGTGTATCCAGCCCCGAAATGTTGCAACAAGCAAAAGATAAGGGTATACCGGTTGAAGGCAGAGTGACGGGTTTTAACTCGGGTGGGTTGGTGGTTAACTTAGGGGGTGCACGTGGATTTTGCCCCATGTCGCAAGTTGATATGGGTTTTGTCGAAGACCCAGCTTCTTATGCAGGCCAAACGTTGACATTTAAGATTATGGAATTGCGCGGGCGCAACGATGTGGTGGTTTCTCATCGGGCTTATTTGGTCGAACAGAACAGCAAAAAGGCCGATGAATTGCGCAAGCAACTTGCTGTGGATCAGGAAATTGTTGGTACAGTAACACGCTTAGAACGCTTTGGCGCATTTGTTGATTTGGGTGGTATTGAAGGGTTGGTACATGTTTCGGAGATCAGCTATACACGGGTTGAAAGCCCTGGCGAGGTGTTGCAAAAAGGCCAAGAGCTTCGGGTGAAAATTCTTGAGCTGAAAGATTTGGGTGGTAAAGAAGAGCGCATTTCATTGTCAATTAAAGCAATGGAAGCGGATCCGTGGGATAAGGCGGCTGAACAGTTTCGCGAAGGCGAAGTGGTGACAGGAAAAGTGGTTTCAACACCCAATTTTGGTGCTTTTATTGAGCTTGCTCCTGGCATTGAAGGGTTGGTTCACATTTCACAATTGTCTTCTGGTAAGCGCATTTCGAGGCCGACGGAAGTGGTTTCAATTGGGCAAGAGGTGCAGGCTCGTGTGCAAGAGATTAACCGACGCCAAAAGCGTATTTCGCTGTCCATGCGGGCTGTTGAGGAAGCTGCCGAACAAAGTGCCGCTGCAGAAGATATGGCTGCATTTAAGTCACAACAAGAAACACAAGCACCTGCTGATTCGGATAATGTAATGGCAGAGGCGATGCGTCGGGCAGGGTTGAGTTAAAAGAGCGGAGGGCCGTAGGAAGATGGGTGTGAGAAGACTTTCCATCCAAAGGCGGTTATTGGTTTTTTATTCATTGTATTGTTGGAAATGTGTGGTCGGCGGTCAGTCTGTGAAAAACAGACGGATTGTTGACCGCTATTTTTTTAGGTGATGGGATGGAAACGATTGATTTAGATGATTTGAGAAAGGATGTTGAATTTCAGACCCTGCGTGGTAGTGGGCCTGGTGGGCAACACCGCAATAAGGTGGAGACCACGGTGCGTGCGGTTCATGTGCCTACTGGATTAACTGTGATGGCATCTGATCATCGGTCCCAACTTCGGAACAAAGAATTGGCCTTGGAGCGATTGCGCGAGCGTTTGCTTGAACGCCAAAAAAAGAAAAAACCGCGCATTGGCACCAAACCCTCACGGGGGGCGCGGGAAAGACGGTTGGAACAAAAACGCCATCACGCACAGAAGAAACAGTGGCGACGGCGAACGCATTCAGATTGAGAGCGGTCAGTGGTGATAAAGCTGATCGCTTTTTTTATGTTTCGTCTTGTGGTTTTTCGTAGGCTTGAGAGGGCATAAAACCGCGGTCATGATTGATGCGGATATATCGAATGAGTGCTTTTTCTTGTAGGTTGAGGCGTTCGACTAAAGTCCGCAAGGGTTCTTGCCGCTCTTTGAGATGTGCAACTTGGGCCTTGAGATTCTTTGAAAAACTCAGCAGGGTTTCGAGTTGTTCCCGTTGGGCGTCAACCGTTTTTTCTGTTTTTTCTATTTCTGTAGCGAGGTTCGATTCTTTATAGCGGTCGAGGTTACTTTGAATAGTGCCCAACTCTGCTTGTTGTGAATCCAACTGTTTTTGATAACTCTCTTCTTGTGCATCAAGGGCTTCAAGACCAGCCAATGCGCGTTGTTTTTCGGTTTCAACATCTTCAATGTAGGTGAGCAGTTCCTCAGATTCCATCTTTTCGAGTTCTTCTAAAGAGAGATTGTCGCGGTTTTCTTCTGCCAGCAGCAAGGTGAGTTTTTGCATCTGCCCGCGCAAATTTTTGCGTTCTTCTTCCATCTCTTCTTCAAATAAACGACGTCGTTCTCGCTGGCGTTGCATTTCATCTTTGTATTCTTCCACAGCTTGTTGTGCACGTTCCAGTTCAGATCGCAACCCTTGAATGAACAGTTCATTGGCTTTGAGTTTTTGTTCGTATTCACGGGATTGTGCCGACTTAGAACTGGGTGATTCAAATTTTTTGCCAGGGCCGGATGTTGGTTCTGCCGCCGTTTCAAAGTTTGCTAAGAGCTTTTTCATTTCTGTGTTGAGCGCGTCGACTTCTTCTTCTTTTTTTGCAAAGGTATCTTGAAGCCCTTGGTGATCTTTGAGGAGATCATTGTAGTGGCGTTGGTATTGATCTGATTCTGGTGTATTGGATTCTGATTCGGGAGGGGATTGTAGAGTGGCGGATATTGTGTTTGTTTCAACATCGGCATTTTTGAGCCGTCGGATTTGACCTTCGAGGTCGACAATGTGTTTTTTCTGTTTTTCTACTTCTTCTTGGATGCCGTGGTTTTCTTTTTTGGCTTCTTCAAATCGTTTTTTGAGTGCTTCGAGTTCTTTGTTGTCCTCTTCGTTTGGGGGGGCATGTTTTAACTGTACTGCTTCTGTTTCTTCGATTTTGCTGTTTTGACGTCGGATTTCTCCTTCGAGTTCGGCTATGCGTTGTTGCTGGGTTCCGATTTCAGATTCGAGGCCCTTATTTTCTTTGCGGGCGTCGTTGTATTTTTGTTGGAGCGCTGCTAAGAAGGCGTCGCCAGATTCAGCGTTTGGGTTGAGGGGAATGAGTTTGGGTTCTGCCGAGTCTGATATCTCGTCGATTTCATATTCTTCTTCAATGTGTTCGACGGCTTCGACCAATCGGGCAAAGGCTTGCTCGATTTCGGCAGCTTCGGTGGCTGAGATATGACCCCATTTATCGGTGCCATATCCAGCACCTGTTAAAACTTTGTGTACAGAGTGCATGTCTTCTGTACGTACAAACTCACGGGCAGATTCTTTGAATTGCTCGGCCCAGTCGTCTGTATAGGCTAAGGGAAGTTCTTCAAGGTGGGGAAAAGCAATGCGGAAATGATCGTAGAAAGCACGCAAACAGCGCACCACATCGTACCAGCGGTGCGCTTTGGCCATTTGTTGCTTATAGTGTTGAATGGTTACCGTAGTTTCGGCAACAGGCAACCCATTCTGTTCAGATGGTGCCATGAAGCCCCCCTTCAAGTACACCCCGACAGCAAGTTTTTGTTTATAAAGTGTTTACAGTTTTTTATTGTCTAATAAGGAGATTTTTCCCGGCTTGTGGTTTGTGATGTAGATCACAATTTCGTCAATTTGGCTGTTTCATGACGTGATCTATATCACATGACTCCAAAATACCTCTATCTTGTTGATCGGCGAATTATGGAATTTCACGACTTATTTTTATAACTTAATGTCGTTTGGATCTTGAATCCAACTTTATTTCTGCGCGGGTCCAATGGGTTTAAATGAAAGCGCAACGTTGTCGAAGTAGACGTCCATGTCTTGGGGTGACGCCCATTTGCCACCGTAATAGAGGTTGATCCAAAAACCTTCGATTTTGAGATCGGGTATGTCGCGAAACCGTAAGTCTGTTTTTTCCATCGCCAGATGGTTGTCTATCCAACCGCGTAGGATGCCGTCATTTTTACCGGGTGTGTTCATTTTGACATAGGTTTCGATGCAATACCATTGCCCATTTTTAAGCGAACCTCGGTCCTCAATGTCCCAATACAGGTTGTCACCATAGATACCCTCCATATCGGCATGATAGGTGTAGAAGTAGACTTGTGTTTCGTTTTTGCTTACTTCTGACCGTCGGAACCCCATTCTGGCCGACCACCCGTCGGAGCCGTTAACCTTGCGCCCACCCCATCCTGCACGGCCATATGTGCCTGCTGGCCCTGGTAATTTACCCCCTCGTCCAGGATCCCAATTGTCGCCAAATTTGAGATAATATCGTCCGTAGAGTTCTTCAGGTTCTGGAGTTTCTGTTTTGGAAAAGCGATATTGAATGGAGGCACCATAATGATCATCGCCATTGACACGAATGCGTAAGCATTGATTGCCGTCAAAGGCCTCATTGGTGAGGGTTTGGTTTTGGGGGTGGCTCACATCAGTAAAGTGTGTGGTGTAGCTGCTGTCTTCAAATCCTTCAAAAAAGAAGACTTCCGTATTGTTTTGGGCGTGATCCATTTTTTTTGTCTCCCGCTGAAATGTTAGAGCAAGCAAAGATCAAGAGTGCGATAAAAATGTGCCGGCATTTGTGCATGCGGTATTCCTTAGGCGTTGGTCCTAAAGTGGTCATACCCAGTAAATTTAAGTGGAGAGAGTGAACCCTCTTTGTATGTAATTGAGATGTCACCGCTGCCATTTGTTATTTGGCCGATACAGGTGATTTGGGGATGATCTGATTTTTGAACGAGGTTTTCGATCTCTTTTGCACGATCTGGTTTGATTGTAAATAGGAGTTCGTAGTCTTCTCCGCCAGATAAAGCCAATTGGATTGCATCCTTTTTTGTTTTTTCACAAAAACGGAGAGATGCCTCTGATAAAGGAATGGTTGATGCTTGGAGTGTTGCAGACACACTGCTGCGTTGACAAATGTGGCGCAAATCTGAGGCCACACCGTCTGAAATGTCCATCATTGCTGTAATTGCACCGGTTTTGGAAAGGGTTTGTCCCAGTTCCAAGCGCGGTTCTGGGCGATGGAATTTGCGCAAGAGGTGGGTGCGATGGGTTTGGTTCATTTCAACTTTATCGCGAATGAGAGACAGACCGCCCGTTGCATCGCCCAGTGTGCCTGAGACGTAGATGAGATCTCCGGGTTGTGCGCCTGATCGATAACACACGTGGGCAAGGTCCATATGACCTGTCAGTGTAATATTGAGTACAAGTTGGTTGTTGCTGCGTGTGGTGTCGCCGCCAACAATGGCTACGCCAAAACGATCGGCACAGGCGTAAAGACCGTTGTATAAACGCTCAAGATATCCCACATCGTGGTTGATCGGTACAGCAAGGGAGATGACGGCGTCTGTAGGTGTGCCGCCCATTGCTGCGATATCGGAGAGATTGACCGCAAGGAGTTTGTGCCCCAAACCCTCGGGCGGGGTATGGGTGAAAAAATGTATGCCTTCTACCATCATATCGGTGGTAACGAGCCGTACTTGGGTATTGGATTGTGCCATAACGGCACAATCATCGCCAATGCCACATAGAACATGTTTGGGTGTTGGGTGTGTGGCAATGTGGTCGATGAAACCAAATTCACCGATGGATTTGAAATCAGGCACAGGTCTTGGGTCTCTGGTCTACAGGTCTACATCGAAAAAGAAAATCAGTAGGTCTTTTAGGTTCTGATTTGTTGTTGATTTTTATGCCAAGCGACAACGTCTTTGTAGGCGACATCGCCACCAAATATGTTTAAGGCACTGCCAATGGTGAGGTCAACACGACCTCTGCCGAGGGTATTGACGTGGTCTAAGTCGGCAAGAGATTGCGCACCGCCTGCATAGGTTACTGGGATCGGTGACCATTGCCCGAGCATTTCAACGAGGGGTTCTTCAATGCCTGTGCGCTTGCCTTCTACGTCTACGCCGTGAACCAAAAATTCATCGCATGATGTGGCCAATTGGGAGAGTGTTTGTTCTGTCACTGCCAATTGGGTGAATTTTTGCCAGCGGTCTGTGACAACGAGATAGTGATCGTTGCGTTTGCGACAGCTTAAGTCGAGTACGAGATGTTCTTTGCCAACGGTGGTGACAAGTTCTTGAAGGCGGTCTTTGTCGAGTTGTCCATTGCGAAAGACATAAGAGGTGACAATGACGTGGCTGGCACCCGCGTTGAGATACGTTTTGGCATTGACGGGTGTGATACCGCCGCCCATATGCAGGCCCTTGGGATGGGTTTGTAAGGCCTGGATAGCAGCCAGTTCATTGCCGGACCCCAGTGCGATGACGTGCCCTCCAATGAGGTGATCGGTTTGGTAGAGGCGGGCAAAGTTGGCAGAAGATTGATCGGTTTCAAAATTTGTAATGGTCTCTTCTGTTTTGTTGTCGCTGAGTGTGCCACCTACAATTTGTACTACCCGTCCATTGCGCAAGTCGATGCAGGGTCTGAATCGCATTTTATGTTACCTGACTGTTTTTTTGTTAAATAAGGATGCTGCGTTAGTATATCATGGCCAGAAAAAGCTGTCAATGGAATAAAATAAAAAGGTTGGATTACACTGTTGGGATTTATTATCATAAGCTACGGACAACTTATGGTTGATATTTGGCAATAGATAATGGACAATGGATTGAGGTGTTATGCAAGACCCACGTTTGGAAAAATTGGCAGATGTTTTGGTTCACCACTCAACAAAACTTCAGACAGGTGAAAAGGTTTTGATTGAAGGGTTTGACATGCCAGAGGAGATGATTCTGGCGTTGATTCGCAAAGTGCGTGAAGTGGGTGGTGTGCCGATGGTGACGATTAAGAACAATCGTGTACAACGCGAACTTATTCGGGCGGGTGATGCGGCTATTATGGAAGAAATTGGCGCCTATGAAGCATTTCGGATGGGGCGTGTGCAGGCCTATATTGCTTTGCGAGGTAGCAACAACATTTCTGAAATGTCAGATGTGCCAGGTGAAGCAATGGATTTGTATGAGAAACATTGGCTCAAGCCTGTGCATTTTGATATTCGTGTGCCCAAAACGAATTGGGTGGTGTTGCGGTGGCCAACAGGGTCTATGGCACAACAAGCACAAATGAGCACTGAGGCTTTTGAAGATTTTTATTTTGATGTGTGTACTTTGGATTATGGAAAAATGGCTGATGCGGCTCAGGCGTTGAAGGCGCGTATGGAAAACTCGGATCGGGTGCGGTTAACGGGTGTGGATACCGATTTACGATTTAGCATTCAAGACATACCGGCAATACCTTGTTCGGGCTCGCACAATATACCAGATGGCGAATGCTTTACGGCACCTGTGCGCGATTCGGTGAATGGGACGATTCGTTATAATGTACCGACGATTTATCGCGGGACACCTTTTTCTGATATTTGTTTGACATTTGAAAATGGCAAGATTGTTGAGGCTACAAGCAGTGATACAGAGAAATTGAATGAAATTTTGGATACAGATGACGGTGCGCGTTATATTGGTGAATTTGCCATAGGATTTAACCCTTATATTACACAGCCGATGTTGGATATTTTGTTTGATGAAAAGATTGCAGGTTCTTTCCACTTTACGCCTGGACAAGCCTATGAAGATGCCGATAATGGCAACCGTTCGGCGGTGCATTGGGATATGGTGTTTATTCAAACGCCCGAGTATGGTGGTGGTGAGATCTATTTTGATGATGAATGTATTCGTAAAGATGGGCTTTTTGTGGTGCCTGATTTAGAAGTGCTGAATCCTGAAAATTTAAAATAAAGCGCAATCACAAGTCGCAGGTTAAAATCATTAAAATCGGTTACGGGTCTTTTAGAATCTGATTTGTAGGCTTGTGACTGTTATATGCAGGACAATCTCCCCAAAACAAGGAGTTTCGTATGATCATTGCGGTGACCAATACCAAGGGTGGTGTAGGCAAGACAACGTCGGCAGTTAATTTGGCCGCTATTTTGGCCAATCGGAATCGGCGCACGTTGTTGATTGATCTTGATCCACAGGCGCACGCCACCCGCTGTTTTTTGCCGTATACAGAAGATGATCAGCCCGTGGAGCTTGAGCGCGATGTGTGTGATTTGATTATGGACAAACCCTCTTTGGCACCGCGCGCAATTATGCACACAGAAAACCCCAATTTGGATATTGTGCCCGCAACGGATCGGTTGACGGAAACGGCAGAGTTGTTGTCTACGCGCATTCGACGCGAAGAACGTTTGGCTCGGGCTTTGGAGCCTATTGTTGGTGGATATCGCGATATTTTGATCGATTGCCCGCCTGTATTGGGCATTTTGGCGTATAATGCTTTTGTAGCAGCGGATCTGTTGTTGGTGCCGGTGCAACCGGGCGTGGGTGCGATTAATGGATTGGACGTCTTACTCAATGCAGCGGGTGAATTGCGCGAGGGAGAAGGTGTGGCCTATCGTTTGTTTTGGACGATGTTTAATGTGCGCACCACGCGCACCAATGCCATTGTTGAAGAGTTGTTAGAGGACCATCAACGCCAATTGTTGAAAACGGTCGTTTCTAAGAGTGAGTTGCTTAATCAGGCCAATATGGCTGGGGTACCTATTACACAATACGCTTCGACGTCGCGTGGTGCACAAGAATATCAGGCACTTTGTGACGAGTTGCTTTCAATAAAAAAATAGAGGTTGGTATGGGAAAAGTATTGCAGATTGCGATTCGAGAGGCGTCACGTGCGCCCATGCAGATATTAGACGTGGCACAGATGACGACAGAAAAGGGTGTTGTAGGCGATTTTAGAGGTACAGTTTTGGGTCGCCAAGTGACTGTTGTTGTTCGCGAAGCTTGGGAAGCTGCGTGTGCCGATTTGGGAATGGATGTGGATTGGACTACGCGCCGAGCAAATGTATTGGTTGAAGGTCTGGATTTAAATGAGACAACGGGCAAGCAATTGAATATTGGCGATGTTGTGCTTGAAATTACGGGTGAAACGACACCGTGCCCGCGAATGGAGGAAGCCCAAGCGGGTTTGCAAGATGCACTTGCATCAGATTGGCGTGCTGGGGTGACGTGTGTGGTGTACACGGGGGGTGAAATTCGGGTGGGTGACGTGGTTCGGTTGGATGGATAATGGAAATATAAATAGAAATGAAATCAGCTCAGTGTCGTGAGATGCAGGGCTGATTTTTTAGATTTGGGATGACATACGTTGAATTTGTCCTACGTTAAATACAACGTATGTTTTGTGTTTATCCGTTGGGTTGTGACATTGCAGTGATTGTTTTCTGAGGTATATTTCCAATATCAATAGCGGTCATCCAGTTCTCTATTGGCCTCAAAATCATCTGCGTGAACCCATTGGCGTAGTGGCACGGTTCCCGTGCCTCGTATTTTTCTGAGTGAGACAAGCAGTGACCATGTTGGTTTTGAAAGATGGTGGTTCTGATGGCAGTGACGGAACAAGAGACAGAACAAACAACACTTGCGGTGAAGGGCATGAGCTGTGCGGCATGTGTGGCGCGTGTTGAAAACGCTTTGACGGCTGTGCCTGGCGTGGTAGAGGCAAATGTGAATTTTGCTACACATGAGGCATCGGTGCGATTTCTGGATGTGGGTGTGGACGTATTGACCAAGGCGATTGGGGATGCGGGGTATGAAGCCACGTTGGCCTCTGGTGATGTTCGCGCGGATCAGGCCGAGCGCGAGATAGAGGTGTTGGCATTGCGCAAACGTTTTGTGGTGGGTGCGGTGTTGTCGGTTTTGATTATGGCTGTGGGTATGACGCATACGGTTTGGGATGCGCAGACTTTGCATATATTGATGTTTGCTTTGGCAATGCCTGTGCAGTTTTGGTGTGGGTGGCAGTTTTTAAAAGGGGCTTGGACGGTTACACGACACGGCGCGGCTGATATGAACAGTTTGATTGCGGTGGGCACATTGGCGGCATTTGGATATAGCAGTGTGGCTACGTTTGCGCCGCAGGTGTTGGGTGGGCAGAATGTGCAAATTTATTTTGATACGTCGGTTATGATTATTGCATTGGTGTTGTTGGGGCGTTGGCTTGAGGCACGTGCCAAAGGGCGCACGTCGGATGCGATTCGGAAGTTGATGAATTTGCGACCCGATACGGCGCGTGTGGTGCGCGATGGGGTGGATGTGGATGTGTCGATTGATCAGGTGGTGCTGGGTGATATTGTGCGTGTGCGGCCTGGTGAAAACATTCCGGTGGATGGTACGGTGCACGATGGGCATTCGACGGTGGATGAGGCAATGTTGACGGGTGAACCAATGCCGGTTGATAAAGCGGTAGGAGATCGGGTGATTGGGGGGACGTTGAATCGGACGGGTAGTTTTACATTTGAAGCGACTCAGGTGGGATCTGAAACGGTGTTGGCGCGTATTGTGGATATGGTACAAAAGGCGCAAGGATCGAAAGCGCCGATTCAGCGGCAAGCCGATCGGGTGGCCAGTATTTTTGTGCCGATTATTTTTGGTGTGGCCACACTGACATTTCTTGTGTGGTGGTTTGTGGGTGCTGGGTTTGAAGTGGCATTGATCAATACGGTTGCGGTGTTAATTATCGCGTGTCCGTGTGCAATGGGTTTGGCAACACCCACTGCGATTATGGTGGGTACGGGGCGTGGGGCTGAGTTGGGGGTGCTGATTAAAGGCGGGGATGTGTTAGAGCAGGCGCATAAGGTGGATGCGGTGATCTTGGATAAAACGGGTACGCTGACTGTGGGAGAACCCAGAGTGACAGATGTGGTGACTGCAGAGGGTGTGGATCGAGATGATTTGTTGAAGGTCGCTGCTTCGGCAGAGCAGGGGTCGGAGCATCCACTGGGTGAGGCGATTGTGCGTGCGGCGGATGTGGCGCGATATGCAGTGGCAGATTTTGAAGCTGTGCCTGGTCAGGGGGTTGTGGTGACGGTTGATGGACGGCGTGTTCAATTGGGCAATCGCCGTTTGTTGGGGGCGTTGGTAGATGGTGAATGGACAGCAAAAGCGGAGGCATTGGAAGCGGATGGTAAAACCGTGATGTTTGTTGGGGTGGACAATCAAATGGCGGGTTTGATTGGGGTGGCTGATGTGTTGAAAGATGAAGCGCAAGCTGTGGTAAATGATTTGCACGCCATGGGTATAGAAGTGGCACTGGTGACGGGAGACAATCGGCGAACGGCACAAGCGGTTGCCAAAACATTGGGTATTGATCGTGTGTTGGCAGAAGTCTTACCTGAGGATAAAGCGGAGCAGGTGGTACAATTGCAAGCAGATGGCAAGTGTGTGGGCATGGTGGGTGATGGGATTAATGATGCACCTGCTTTGGCACAAGCCAATGTGGGCATTGCGCTGGGAACGGGTACCGATGTGGCGATTGAAAGTGCGGGTATTACATTGATGTCGGGTCATTTGTCGGGTGTGATTACGGCCATTGGGTTGTCGCGACAAACGATGCGCATTATTCGGCAAAATTTGTTTTGGGCTTTTGCTTACAATACACTTTTGGTTCCTGTTGCTGCGTTTGGGTTGTTAAATCCATTGGGCGGGCCGATGCTTGCGGCGGGTGCGATGGCACTGAGTTCGGTGTCTGTGGTGAGCAATGCGTTGCGGTTGCGGAGATTTGGGAGGGGGAAAAGTAAAAAGTAAAAAGTAAAAAGTAAAAAGGTAAAAGCAGGAGACAAGAGAGAATCAAAGGCAAAAGGCAAACGGCAAGTGTGAGACTATTATCAATTTCGTGTGGTAGGGTTGAGATCTTCCCTGTTGCAGTCTTCTGCCTACCCGTTCACCGCTTTTTAATATAATTTAAAACACCTTGAAAAATACGGTCGGCATCTGCTTCTCGTCGGCTGTGAAAGCGAAGCGCCCATGCTTCGCCTTTGTCGTGTACATTGCGAATTTCAACTAAGATCTCGGCCTGTGCGTTGTTGTTTCTGAGCACGGCTAAGTTTCGTCCGCCAATTTGCGCGGGCATACCCGGATGGTCTAAGGTTTTTTGCATGATTTGTGCAAAGGTGCGCGATCGGGTATCGATTTTGCCTTTGCTGTTCTGATAAAGGACCAATGGTCCTTTGGGGCGGTTGGGGCTGTTGTCGGCGTGAACGGAGATAAAGAGGGTGTGCCCTTTTTGTGCGCCCTTGAAAAATCGGTTGGCAATGCGCGCACGTTGATTGATATTGGCTGATGCTGGGCGGACTGAAAAGGCATTTTTGAGATTGGTTTTTTCATCATGATATACTTCATTCTGCTCATGTACAAAGGTGATGGTGGCTTGTAGGTTTTCGCGGATATGGTGGTTGGGACTGATGACCGTAAGTTCGACGCCGGCTCCTTCGAGTTTGAGCTTTTTATACAGTCGCATAGCAATGTCGTATACATATTCGTCTTCAACAACATGAACCGCTCGGTCTTCGCCGTCTTTGTTGGAGACGATGGCACCGGGGTCGCGCCCACCATGACCGGGATCAAGAACGATTCGCCATCCTTTTAGCAGTTGCGATTTGTGTTTATAGCTTTGCAATTCGGCGTCTATGTTTGCATTAAATGCACGCAAGAGTGCGACGGCTTTTTGATAGTCTTCGATGGGTTTAAATTTGGATGCTTCGCGATAATTGCGCGATTCTTGAACTTCAGCTTTGGGCTTGGTGTAAAAATAGGGGCCATTTGTTGCAGAGAATTCGGGGATTTGGATGGTGATGTGCAGTTTTTGTCCTTGATAAATACGATTGGATCTGAGGTGATTGATTTTTTTGAGTTCTTTGACGCTGATGTCGAATTTTTTGGCGATTTCCCAGAGTGAATCGCCTTTTTGTACCACGTAGATTTGGGTAAGGGCAGGCACTTCTGTGGATGTCATAAAAAACAAACACAAATTCAGCAAAAGAATATGTTGGAAAACAAGAGGTAAGCGCATAGATAAAACGGGACCTGCTGTGGCTTGTGGAGGTAATAGATAAAAAGGGTAAATGATTGAGGAGACAACAAATAATAGACTTTTTGGGGGGATAAGACAAGGGCGGTTCAAGTAGAACCGCCCTTTGGGAAATACATTTTGGGTGATAGTGCAGCACTTTGGTCGTTTACTCTGTAACGACAGGTTCCGTGCGCAATGCATGTTCGAGGTCGTTTGTTTTGGCCCGAATGGCCTCTACATCAATGCTGTCTGCAAGGGCGTTATATCCTGCAGTGCGAATCATTTCGTCAATACGGGTTTTGATCTGTTCTATTGACCAACCTATATTGTCAGCCCCTTTTTCAAGGTGGTGCATTTCGTTTTTACCTGTGGGGGCATAGTGATAATGTGGGTCATCGTGAAAACAGTCAAAACGTAAAACTTGAATGGGTTCGCCATCTACATTGCCAAAAACGCGTACGGCAGGGCCGCCATCTTTGCCTGCGATGCGATTTTCGATTACAAATTCCAATCCACCCGATTCAATGGTTTGCATGGTAAACTCCTTTTAAAGGTAGAAGGAGGGAAAAGAGAGTGATACCGGCTCTTCTTTTTTTTATCTCTCCCAGTTTCGGTGTAACTTAAGGTTTTTGGAATGCGTCCAAAATAGGGTTGATCGTGTGTCCTGTCAAGATAAGCATGGGGTGTCATGGCTATATGCACCAGGGAGTTGGTTATTTTTACCAACTTTAGGAAAAGGAAAATAGAATCTCTTTTTAATATAAAGCGTTAATAAACAGTATTTAAAATTTATTTTTCTGATAGGACATACATGGCACACACATTGCCTTACAAAGAGGTGTCCACGACTTACTATTAAAAAGACTAAAAAGAGACTGTTGTTTAACTGAAAGGAGCATTCTATGGCACGCGGAATTTTTGCACGGATGGCTGATATCGTGAAAGCCAATGTGAACGAACTCATTACACGGGCAGAAGACCCCGAAAAGATGATTCGGCAGATGATTTTGGAGATGGAAGAAGCGGTTAACAAAGCGACGGCATCGGTTGGCACAGCGGTGGCAAATGAAAAGCGTTTGGAACGCCAGCATTTTGAAAAACAAGATCAAATTGAGAACTGGCAGCGAAAGGCCGAATTGGCTGTTGAATCGGGCGAAGATGAGTTGGCCCGGCGGGCTTTGGAGCGCAAAGCAGCCGTACAAGAAGCTGCTCTGGATTTGGGAGCCGCTTTGGAAGAAAGCCAAAAGACATCGTCTCAGCTCAAACAGCAATTGTCTCAGTTGAAGGCCAAGCTTGATGAAGCACGTACCCGACAAGTGGCATTGGTGGCGCGTCGTCGGGCAGCAGAGGCACGCAAGCAGATTGCTCAAGGCATGTCGGGTGTGGGTACTGATGCCTTTTCAAGTTTTGATCGTTTTCGTCAGCGCATTGAATCTGAAGAAGCCGAAGCCGATGCCCACCAGGCTATGGCGGGCGCAGACCCCTCCTTGGAAGAACAGTTTTCCAAATTGGAACGCAAAGGCTCCGTAGAAGACGAATTGCAAGCACTCAAAAACAAACTGGGGCCAAAAAATGCGTGAATTGGAAAAACTCGCCGACGAAATTGCCCGCAAAATAGACCGGGCCGTAAATGATGTTGAAAAGAAGGTCAAAAACAGAGTGAAGGATAAGTGGCAGTCTCAGGTGCATCGTACACAAGATGATTTTCGGGCAACCACAGACTCTTTTAAGCGTGTTCCCGACCGCCTTTCTGATCTTGCCACCGATGGGGGATGTGCCATGCGTTATTTAGCAGCTTATGGAATGAAAGGCTTTGGGTTGATGATGGGGTTGGGTGGGTTAATTGCTGCCAGTATAGGGGCTGTTGAGCAAGATTATGAGCCGATTTGTGCGGGGTTGAGTCTGTTGGTTTTTTCTCAGATTATGTGGTGGGGTGGCAACCGATTTAAAAAATCTGCCGAAAGTCGAGCCTATGCCAGAGATCAACATCGTATTTTGCGTTTGGCACGAGAAAAAGATGGCAGTTTAACGGTGCTTGAAGTGGCGACAGATATTCGGATGACGGTTGAGAAGGCCGAGGAAATCTTGAGAGAACTTGCGGCCAGGGGACACACGGAAATGCGGATATCAGAATCGGGTATGATTGTGTATTATTTCCCAGAAATTGAGCGGTGGGAAGAACGACATTGGGCAAAGCGCGTGGATGATTTAATATAAATGAGCGTTTAGGGAGGGTAATTTCATGATTGACGTTGGCATTATGGTTGCGCTGATCATACTGGCATCAGCGGTTCATAAGTATATAGAACGACGTGGGAAAGATAGCGTGCCGTCAGATGCAGAAGCCCGTTTGATCGGCCGTATGGATGAGCTTGATCGGCGACTGACAGATATTCAGGATGTGATGATTACGATAGATGATAAGTTGGATCGAAAGTGATCAGTTGAAACGTTCTTCTTATAACAATATAACTCCTACTGTGCGTGAGCTTTCTTAAGGATTTGATCATGACTTTCCCCCGAAATATTTTTCCGACTCTGCTCATTGTGTTTGTTGCCTGTAACGCCTATGCCGAACAGTATACTGGATTCAATTTTTCTGCTCGCGAAATTACAACGCTTGCATCGGTGGGTGTGACACCAGAATATATTCAACAACTTAAAGGGTTGGGATATAGCAACCTTTCGGCGAATGAACTTACAACGCTGTATTCTGTAGGTGTCAAGCCTGAATATATCAAACAGATTAAAGAACTTGATTATTCTGATATTTCAACACGCGATATAACTACTTTATATTCTGTAGGTGTGAAACCCGACTATATCAAGCAAATTAAAGAACTTGGTTATTCTGATATCTCCATCCGAGACATTATTACCTTTTATAGCACGGGTGTAAAACCTGAATACATCAAACAGATGAAAGATGCCAATCAACCTATCGTTCCAGGCCAACACATTCATGTGCCGGAAATTCACATTCCAGAAATTGAAGTGCATATTCCTGAGATCCATATTCCAAAAATGAATTTTCAAGTTCCTCCTACGCCTGCAGTTCCTCCCGTTCCTGCTATTGCATCATTTCCCCATGAAAATACCAATCATATTTTTTTGTTGCACATGACAAATATTGCATCTGTGTTCGGTGCAATTTTGTTGATGGGCTTGGGTGGTTATTATATTTATAAGCGGCGTTTTGCGGTAGAGAGTGAAGATAATTTTGATACGCGGATTGCAGATTTTGAAAATCGTGTGAATGATTTGCAAGATATTTTGCTGTCGATTGATGATCGATTGGATCGGCGATTAAAGCGAACGTAAAAAAGTGGCTTTCAGTTCGGGATTAACTACAAGAGTCGTCCTATATACAAATCGGTTTGAAAGATCACTGGAGCCAGAACTGGCTGAGAAAGATTAAAGGGAGGGTAATTTTATGCCTGTTGTATTCCAATTCACCGTTTGTATTTGTATGATTATTTTGACCGGAGGCTCGATAGGTTATGTTATGCATGGCCCATCGCTTGGGGGTGGGGTTTTGCTTTTTATGATTTGGGGAATATTTTTAAAACTCATAGACCGAACCAACATTTTTAAATTTAGTAAGCAAAAAAATACAAAATCATCGGATCAAGAGGCATCTTCTGAACGCATTACACATTTGGAGAAACGGTTATCAGATATTCAGGAGATTGTGATTACGATTGATGAAAAGTTGAGTCGTTCAGAGAGGCAGGCAGATGCGTCTGTAGAAGATGGCGAAAAGGTTTAATAGAAAGTAACACCTCACCCGTTCTCACGTGTTTTATAGAAAGAGACTGGCCATGCTCGTTAAACTCTTAGGTATTTTGTTGATTGTCGTTGGTGGTGTGATTGCGTTGCAGGTTTTATTTCCACTGATTGGCTCTGTATTTGGGTTGGCTTTTTTGTTGGTTAAGCTTGCTGTGGCCGTTGGGTGTGTGATGGTTGGTTTGCGTTTGGTGAATAGAGAAGATTAAAGACTGCTTGGTGAAGTGGTTTTATATGTTTGAAAATAGCTTATGATAAATTGCATAGGCTATAACACAAAAGGGGGTTGTCATGGATAACATTTTGATTCAGAAATCGTTGAAGGGTGATCGAAAAGCTTTTGAGAAATTGTATTATCAGCATCGGGATCAGGTTTATGGGGTGTTGGCACAGCGTTTACGGGATCGGGATACGTTGGACGATTTGGTGCAAAATACCTTTTTCCGGGCTTTTAAGTCATTGCATACTTTTAAAGGGGATGCTTTGTTTTCAACGTGGTTGACACAAATTGCGTTGAATGTGTATCGGTCTCATTTGCGATCTGTGCAGTCACGACAAAATTGGCTTCAGACTTCTGAAGATCCTGAAGCAGTGAGTGGTGTGTTGCGCGATTTTGATAAGATGGATGATCCGGCACGTTTGGTGCAAGATAAGGAACGCGCAGAGCTGGTGCGCCAGAGTATTGAAAAATTGCCCGAACGGTACCGCAAAGCGATGTGGTACCGTTATGTGTTGGATTGGTCGTATGAAGAAATTACACAGACATTGCAGGTGCCGCTTGGCACGGTGAAGACGTGGCTTTGCAGAGCGCGGCGACAGTTGAAGGGCGAATTTCGAAAATTGGGTTTGCAGCCAGGATAAGATGTGCACTGTGAAATGCGCTTGCATGGGGCAAGACATATACATTAAGTTATAGATATAGAGAGTGACGTAGAAAGTGACGGGTAAAAAGGCAGAAAGTAGTCATAGCAGTCACAGGTCTTAGGTTTTAGGTCACAAGTCAAAACAATTGGGCATTTATAAGTTTTGACTTGTGACTATTAGATTTGTGGCTTTATTTTATTGGTGAATTTATGGACAAAACAGAAAATATAACCCATGCTTTGCCGCGACCTTCGGATCGGATAGATCCTGCATCTGAATTGCCTGAGTCGGGGCATGAAGCGGCGCGGTTGAAGACGCGTGAGGGTGATGCTGCACTTTTGACAGACGATTTTTCAGATGCTCAACGTGCTTATGAGGCTGCTTTATTGGTCGATGAGCGCGATATTCGGGCAATGCATAATTTGGGCGTGGTGGCGTATCGACAAGGCATGTGGGATGTTGCACAAGCACGTTTTCAAGTGTGTTTGGAACATGACTCGCAGCGTGCAGATCTTCATTTTCAATGGGGTTTGTGTGCCGTTAAGCTTGGGCAAGAAAAAGATGCTGAACGTGCGTTTTCAAAGGCCATTGATTGTGATGCCAATCATTTTCGTGCGCGCTTTCAGTTGGCGTTGCTTTATGCACGTGGGGCTGCGCCTGGGTCGGCAGATCGACAAAAGGCGGTTGCTCAATTAGATGCCATTGTATTGGCTTGTGAGGCTGGGGCTGAGTTTGCGTCTTTGGATCGGGTGTGTTTTTTGTTGGCCAGTTTGCTCGACGATTTTCCCGATTACAATCGGCGGGCGATTGATGTGTATCGGCGTGGTTTGGAAGTGGATTCGTTGTTTGCGCCGGGGCACAACAATTTGGGTGTGTTGTTGATGAAAACGGGTCAGATCTTGCCTGCCTTGGGTGAGTTCAAAATTGCCATTCAATTGGAGCCAGATTATACGTTGCCTTATGGCAACTTTGCCCGTTTGCTTTTTCATCATATGAGCTCGGCCCAAATGACGATGGAGTTTGCAAATATCACGGAGGAGTTTGGCGTACAAGCCCCTTCTATTTTGTCGCGGTTGTCTCTGGAACTGATCGATTTGGGGCGTGCACAGGTTTATGAAAGCTTGTACACACACGGTCATCGCATTAAAAATTTGATGGGTTTGTCGGGCAGTCGCATGCGCCGCACTTTGCGCAAGCTGCCTGAGGATGCTCCTGGTATGGCAGATTTACAAGAGATTACGGAAGAGCAGGAAGAGGTTTATTACCAGTGGGTGGCTTACTTACGGTCGATGAAACAAGAGGCTATGAATTTGACCTTGGTGAATGTGGTGGCGTTGATTGAGCGGGCCGTTGGGTCTATTCAACCGCGTGCGGGGCAAAAGGCAGTGACATTTGCGGCTGAGAATAAAGTGCCTCAGGTAAAGGCTGATGCGGCTATGCTGAGTGAAGCGGTGACCAATTTGGCTCTTAATGCCATTGATGCGGTTTCAGATGATGGGCGGGTGGTTATTCAGGTGGGGGCAGATGGGGAACGCAATTCGGTGTATATTGAAGTGGAAGACAATGGGCCTGGTATACCTGACGATTTGCAACAGCATATTTTTGATCCTGGGTTTTCAACGCGTGAACATGGCAATGGTTATGGACTGAGTATTTGTTCGCGTATTGTATCTGCACACCGAGGTACGTTGCGTTTGATTAGCCAAGAAGGGGCGGGGGCTGTTTTTCGTATTGATTTACCTATCGACTTTGAGGTATCTTCAGAGGAGGATAGCATTGGGTTGCAGCGTAATCTGACAGATGCGTCACGTGATCCTATTGCGGAAGAGTTTGTAAGATAAAGGCGGTAAGAAGGAGAAGGCCCAATCAGAATTTTAAAACTTTAAGCGATATGGATTGTGGTGTTTATGAGTTCTCAGATTTTGGTTGCGGATGATCAGGTTGAAGTGTTGGATATGCTCATTCGGAGTTTGCAAGATGATGCGCGTTCGGTTCAGGCATTTTCAACTGGGCGTGAGGCATTGGCGTATTTGAAAGCACATCCGGACGATGTTGCTTTGGTTATTTTGGATTTGGATTTTGGCCCTGGGGAACCCGATGGGTTAGAGATTTTGCCTCAAATGCGCGAGGTGGTGCCTGATTTGCCCGTGATTATGTTGACTGGGCAAGGTACGGTTGATACGGCTGTGGCAGCCTTGCGATTGGGTGCGACAGATTTTATTGAGAAAGATTTTTATATTGAAGATAAGATTGAGCTGAGTTTGGAAAAGTTGGATCGGATGCGACAGGCCGTGAGTGAAAATGCGCGTTTGCGGGCGGAGGTGGCCGATTTGGGTCGCCAAAATCAATTTTATCGCGATGAGTTTGGCAAGCGGTATCAGGTGATTGGGTCTAGCCCTCAAATGCAGCAGGTTTTAAACCAAGCCTATGCGATTGCGTCGATTCCACGTCCAGCGCTGATTTTGGGTGAACCCGGCACGGGGAAAGAGCTAGTTGCAGCCGCGATTCATTATGGTGGCGTTCGTAAAGATCGGCCCTTTGTGAAGGTAAATTGTGCGGCATTGTCGGATCAGTTGTTAGAAGCCGAGTTGTTTGGCCATGAAAAAGGGGCTTATACGGGTGCGACGGAAGCGCGCATTGGCAAGTTTGAGGCGGCCGATGGTGGCACCATTCTTTTGGATGAAATTGGCAATACCACACCTGAGTTTCAACAAAATGTGTTGCGGGCCATTGAATATCAAGAAATTCAACGGGTGGGCAGCGCAACGCCCATTTCTGTGAATGTGCGTATTATTGCGGCGACCAATGCCGATTTGGAGAAGGATATTGCAGAGGGTCGTTTTCGACAGGATTTGTATGATCGGTTGCGTTTTGAAGTGTTGCGCATTGCACCGCTTCGAGAACGCAGAGAAGATATTCCGGCTTTGGCCGATTTTTTTGTTGAACAGATGGTGCAAGAAATGCCCGGTTTAAAAAAACGCGCATTTTCAAAAGCGGCATTGGAACATATGTTGGCTTATCATTGGCCGGGCAATGTGCGCGAGGTTAAGTTTGCTGCTGAACGTGCGGCGTGTATGGCCAAGGGAGAAAAGATTGATTTGGGTGATTTGTCGCCCGAAATTACAGAACGCGTGCTTTTGGCAGGCGATACGGGTGATGGGTTTGAGGGCCAAATACGTGCGTTTGAGTTGGGGTTGTTGCGCCGTACTTTAAATGAAGTGGATTGGAATCAGCGCGAGGCCGCTAAGCAGCTCCAGCTCAGTTATGATCAGTTTCGGCATCTGTATCGAAAATATAAATTGGGTAAAGACAATTAAGAACCACTGGTAACCTGAATAATGGTTATGAAGACCTTTGCTTGATTTTCTGATTGCAAACGCCTATCTTTTAGCGCGGATATTTGCTCCGTCGCCCTTGTGCGCAAGGGGGCGGAGTGTTTTTTTGAAGCGGGAGAAGGAAGATGGCAGAAAGTAAACGATAGATCGTAGATGTAACATCTTTTTGATCTATCAAGATTGGTTTTTTTATGGCACTTGAAATTCCATATCATGCAACATTACGTATCCGAAAATGTTTTACAGATGCGTTATCTGTGTGGGCAAGCAATATTCCTATTTTGTTTGCCGCATCGGTGATTGCGTTTGGGTTGAGTATGCTTTCGGGCACGTTGTTGATGGGCAGTTTGTATGCGGGGTTGTTGTTGATGACTTTGCGAGGTGTGCAAGGACAACGTCCTCATTTCCGTGATCTTTTTGGCCAAGTGAAGCGTTTTCTTCGGTTTTTTTCAATTACTGTTTTTATTATGCTGTTTTTTATTTTGGGCATATTGCTGATTGCGGTACCGTTGTTTTTGCAAAGTGAAGTATTTGCTGCTATGCTCAATGCTTTTCGCAATCGCATTATAGAAGACACACCTTGGATGATTGCGATTGGCCCAGAAGATATTGTGGCTTTTTTGAGGTCTCAGAATGTCATTTTAGTGACCGTTGCGCTTACATTTTTTTTGTTATTTTTGCCGGGTTTGTTTTTTGTGATTAAATGTTTTTATATGTATTTGCTGGCGGCAGATCGTGGATTGCGTTTGGATGAAGCGTATGTGGAAAGCCGTAAAGCTGTTGAGCGGTATGGGTTTTGGAAACATGTGGTGTTGATTCTGGCTGCTTTGGCTGTTTTGATGTGTGTGATCAGTATCGTTGAATATTTGGCGCCCGAATCGGATGTGCAGGTGCTGTTTGTTCTTGCTTTTGCACCGTTTTCATGTGGGTTGTTTGCATCGGCGTATGAGCAAACATTGGGTGAAGAAGCACGCCAGTGGTTGCGTTATACACAGCAGTTTGCCGAGATGCGAGATGAGTTGCAAACGGCTCATGATATGCAAATGGATTTGTTACCTCCTGCGGTGCCTGATTTGACGGGGTATGATTTGTCGGGGCGATGTATTCCGGCCAACAGTGTGGGGGGGGATTATTATGCATATCGTTGGTTGGATAAAGAGAAGACCAAGCTGGCGATTGTGGTGGCTGATGTGTCTGGTAAAGCAATGGAAGCGGCTGTAACGGCGCTGCGATTTAATGAGATGTTGCGGTATGAATGTGAAGGGCATATCGAGCCGGCAGGGATATTGGATGGGCTCAATGCGTCTTTGGAAGGCCAAATTGATTTGGCGACCTTTATTACGTGTTGTGTTGCGGTTTTGGATGTGCAAACAGGTGTGGTGCAGATGGCCAGTGCGGGACATTGCCCGCCTATTTTGGTGGGTGAAAAGGCTCGGTTGGTTGACTTGAGTGGATATCCGTTGGGATTGCCCAAAATTGTGCGACCCGATGAGCCGTATGAAACGGTTTGTGTGACGTTGGCACCTGGTGAACGTTTGGTTTTGTATTCGGATGGGGTGGTTGAGGCACAAAATGCCCGCAGTGATTTGTTTGATGATGATCGTTTTTTGCATGTGCTTGAACAAGCAGGCACAGATATGACTCCTAAAGATTTGATTGATAAGACTGTGTCCCAGGTGGTGGCTTTTATTGGGGATGCACCGCGAACAGATGATATTACCATGGTGATTTTGCAACGAGAGGTTTCATGACTAACGCGCGTTTATTTTTGATTCATTATCACGAGATTGGTTTGAAAGGTAAAAACCGAGGCAAGTTTGAGCAACGGCTCCAGCGCAATATTGATCGGTCTTTAAAAAATGTGCCGCGTGGTGCTGTGCGGCGTTTGCATGGGCGAATGATTTTGGAGCTGACTCCTGAGTCTCCTTTGGATGTGATTCGGGAGCGGTTGAGCCAAGTGTTTGGTGTGGCGAATTTTTCTGAGGCTGTGACTGTTGATCGCAATATTGAGGCTTTGCGAGAGACTGCTTGGGCTTTGGCACAGAAAGCAGAATTTAAGTCGTTTAGAATGTCGACGCGGCGGAGCGATAAATCTTTTTTTATGACGTCGGAAGAGATCAATCGCGATGTAGGTGCATATGTGAAGGAACGTTCGGGCGCACAGGTGAAGATGAAAGGCGCTGATTTAGAAATTTATATTGAGCTTGCAGCGTCGAGATTTTTTGTTTATGCCGAGAAGGTTTCTGCGCCGGGCGGTTTGCCTGTGGATGCAAATGAACGCGCGATGAGTTTGATTTCGTCGGGTATTGATTCGCCAGTGGCGTCGTATAAGATTATGAAGCGTGGTGTGCATTTGACTTATGTGCATTTTCACAGTCAGCCGTATACCGATCGCAATTCACAGCGCAATACTGAAGAGTTGGTGAATATACTGAATCGGTATCAGTATGTGTCGGATTTGTATTTGGTGCCGTTTGTTGAGATTCAGCGACATATTATGACGCATACACTTGAGAGCTATCGTGTAATTTTGTATCGGCGGTGTATGGTGCGTATTGCGGCGGCATTGGCAGAGAAGGCAAACTGCCAGGCTTTGGTGACGGGGGATAACGTGGGGCAGGTGGCGTCGCAAACGTTGGCCAATATGCGGGCGATTGAAGAGGTGACGTTGATGCCGATTTTACGGCCGTTGGCGGGGGATAATAAAGAAGAGATTATTGATGTGGCACGGAAGATTGGGACGTATGAGGTGTCGATTGAGCCGTATGAAGATTGTTGTTCGGTGTTTGTGCCGAAGCATCCGGAAACAAAAGCGAAGTTGGATATGGTTCATAAAATTGAAGCTCAACTTGATTTGGATGCGATGATTGCGCAGACGCTTGAGCAGGTGGAATTGAAGACGTTTAAGTTGTAGGGGAGAGAAGGTTAAAGGCAAGAAGGGGAAGAGAAGGCAATA
Organism: Candidatus Latescibacterota bacterium; assembly: GCA_047619225.1. Lineage (GTDB taxonomy): Bacteria > Latescibacterota > UBA2968 > UBA2968 > UBA2968 > JABIFK01. Next base: position 16,040 of record JBLHJX010000002.1, on the reverse strand, counting down.
AGATAAATGGGGTTGCGGTTTATATGGTTTTGATGAAAATCTTGAGTTTGTTGCTTGTAATGCCTTCGGCGACTTACTTTTTAAACGACTAAAAAGTAAGCAAAAAGTCGCCCCTCAGATGCCGGGGAGGCAGCACAGCGCAAATACCCTTAGTGGACGTAAGGGATGATAGTGGCCTACGAGATAAAGTGGTTGTGCAAACGCAGTGCAAAGGGAGTCGTGCGCTGTGCTTGATGGCATTTATTGATTTATAGACGGAGGACCTGGACATGATTTGTTCAGGTCTTTTTTATGTAAAGTCAAGGGCGTGGATAATGGGGATGTTATTTTATGCCCAATTTTTTTTGCCATTGATCGATTTCGCCGTATTGTTTGAAGATGGCTTCTAAGAGGTAGCGGATGGCGGGGCCGAAGTAGCGGCCGCGTCGCCAGGCGAGGCCGATTTCGCGGTTGAAGGAGACGCCTGTGACGTTGATGGTTTGGAGGAGGTTTGATTCGAGGGATTCTTGGACGGCGAGTTGGGGTAGGAAGGAGATGCCGACGCCTACTTCTACGAGTTTGCGCATGGCTTCTGGGCTGCGCATTTCCATAATGGCACCTGGGGAGACGCCGGCTTCGGCGAAGCGTTCGTCGACAATTTTGCGGGAGATGGAGTCGGCGTGGAAGAGGATGAGGGGGTGTTGTACGACTTCTTGGAGGGTGATGCGTTTGCGGGTGGCGAGGGGGTGGTTTGCGCCGACGACAAGGGGCATGGCGTCGTGGTAGAGGGAGATGGTTTCGATGCGGGGGTGGTCAAAGGGGAGGGAGATGACGGCGAATTCGGAGCGGTTCATGAGGAGGTCTTCGACGAGGTAGCGCGATGGGGCGACTTGGATGGAGAGGGCGACTTGGGGGTGGTTGTGCATGTAGGTTTTGAGGATGTCGGGGAGGAGGTAGGTGACGGCGGCATCGATGGCGCCAAATTGGAATCCTTCGCCGGGGAGGATGTCGTGGCGGAGCAAACGGTCTGAGGCTTCATCGACGAGGTCTTGGACTTGCATGGCGTATGGGACGAGGGTGCGGCCTTCGAGTGTGAGGTCTACGTGGCGGCTGCCTCGGTTGAAGAGTTTGACGCCGAGTGTTTTTTCAAGCTCAGAAATGCCACTGCTTATGGTGGGTTGGGTGACGTGTTGGTTGCGGGCGGCTTGGCTGAAGCTGCTGGTTTGGGCGACGGAGAGGAAGTAGCGTAGGTGGTGGAGGTTCATGGGATAAACTCCGTAAAAGGTCTGTGAAAAGAGTTGGATGTGTCAGCTTGAATGGAGAATCTATTCATTGCTGACGAATCCCCCTGTGTCCCCTTTGGAAAAGGGGGAGATGTATGGATTTTTTTGATTTATAGATTTTGTCTATAGATAATATAGTAATTATTGATTTGTCTGATAAGTGTTAATTGCAGAAGTTTAATTTCGACAGTGATTAAGGCGTGGTTCGGCGGATGGTTTTTTGTGCGGTTCTGCGTGATTTTAGCGATTGATCTTATCAGGAGGTTTTTATGGCTCGGAAGGTTCGTGTTGCCATTATTGGCGTTGGGAATTGTGCATCATCGTTGGTGCAGGGTGTTGAGTTTTATAAAGATGCAAAGGATGATGAGTTTGTTCCTGGGTTGATGCACGCCACTTTGGGTGGTTTGCATATTAGCGATATTGAGTTTTCTGCGGCTTTTGATATTGCCAAAGATAAGGTGGGCAAAGATTTGAGTGAGGCGATTGCTGCTTATCCGAACAATACGATTAAGTTTGCGGATGTGCCTCATTTGGATGTGCCTGTGCATCGTGGGATGACACACGATGGTTTGGGAAAATATTTGTCGCAGATGATTGAGAAGGCGGATGGCGATACGGTGGATGTGGTTGAGATTTTGAAGGCGACACGAACCGATGTGGTGGTGAATTATTTGCCAGTGGGCAGTGAAGAGGCTACGAAGTGGTATGTGGAGCAGATTTTGCAGGCTGGGTGTGGGTTTGTGAACTGTGTGCCTGTGTTTATTGCGAGCACGGGGCATTGGCCCGAGCGGTTTGAAAAGCGTGGTTTGCCTATGATTGGTGATGATATTAAGTCACAGGTGGGCGCGACGATTACGCACCGTGTGTTGACGCGTTTGTTTCGTGAGCGGGGTGTGAAGTTGAAGCATACGTATCAGTTGAATTTTGGTGGGAATACGGATTTTTATAATATGTTGGAGCGCGAGCGTTTGGAGTCGAAGAAGATCAGCAAGACACAAGCGGTGACGTCGCAGCTGGATTATGATATGGGTGCAGATAATGTACACGTGGGGCCAAGTGATCACATTCCGTGGTTGGAAGATCGCAAGTGGTGTCAGATTCGGATGGAAGGTGAGACGTTTGGGGGTGTGCCTTTGAATTTGGAACTGAAGTTGGAAGTGTGGGATTCTCCGAATTCGGCGGGTGTGGTGATTGATGCGGTGCGGTGTTGTAAGCTCGCGCTTGAGCATGGGCTTAAAGGGCCGTTGTTGGCGCCGTCGTCTTATTTTATGAAGTCACCTCCCAAGCAGTTTAGTGATGATCAGGCGAGACAGATGACGGATGACTTTATTCGTCAGTATGGGCGAAAAGAGTAAGGGCACCCCTCGGTCCCCTAAAGGGGATGAAAGGCGGGAGGGTTGATCGGGTTCATTTAGAAAATAAAAAAGCGGCTGTCTTTTGGGACAGTCGCTTTTTTTTATAGGCACCTCTCGGTCCTCTAATGGGGATGACAGGTTAACCGTTTGATGATTCTTCCGGATGTGTTTCTTGATCAGATCGTTTATTGCGCTTGGTTATTTTAAAATAATCAGGCGATTTTTTTATTCATATCGTAATGCCTCGATGGGATTTGCGCGTGCGGCTTTGAGGGCTTGATAGGCAATGGTGATGAGTGTGATGATGAGTGCAGTGCTTGTGCTGATGAGGAAGTAGACGGGGCTCAGGTCAATGCGATAGGCGAAGTTTTGGAGCCAGTCGTTCATGGTGTAGTAGGCAATGGGCCAGGCGAGTAGACTGGCTAAGGCGACGAGGATTAGGAACTCTTTTGAGAGCAAGCTTACAATGCTGTAGTCTGTTGCACCTAAGACTTTACGGATGCCAATTTCTTTGGTGCGTACTTCGGCGGTGTAGGCGATGAGACCGAGCAGGCCGAGGCAGGCGATTGCGATTGCCAGGCCGGAGCAAACGGCATAGAGTTGTCGTTGTTGTATTTCGGTTTGGTATTGTTGGTCAAATGAATCGTTGACGAACACAAATCGGGAGGGGCGGCCTGGGTGGAAGTTTTTCCAGACGGTTTCTAAATGGGCCATGACATCGGGCAGGTTTTTGGTGTTGATGCGTAGGGTCATGAAAACCTGTAGGTCGCTTCGTGAATGCAGGAGCATGAGTGGACGAATGGCTTTGTGTAGGGATTGGTTGTGGAAATCTTGGAAAATGCCAATGACTTCACGTGATGCGCCTGTGAAGTCGATGTGGTCTCCTACTTGAACGTTTAGTTGTTTGGCCGCTGTTTCATTGATTAATACTTTGGACGCGTTGCGAAAATCCCAAGATTCGAATACTGAATAATCTTGTGGGGTAAAATTGCGACCTGATAGCAGGGGGATTTGGTAGGTGTTGAGAAAATCGTGGTCGGTCAGTGCAAAATAGACTCTTACGGGATTTTCCATACTTTGGGTAGAAACAAATCGGGTATTTATATCCGTTTCGTTGCCTACAGTGGCGTGCATCATTGTGACTTGGTGTACACCCGCATGTTGTAGGTATTGAGATTTCATCGCTTCAGCTTGCGCTTTTACACCCCACAACCCTCTCATTTCGACAAGGGTCTCAGACTTAAAACCTAAATCTGCTGTGCGCATGTATTCTGTTTGTTCAGAGACGATGATGGTGGCGGCGATAAGGATCATTGAGATGGCAAATTGGACGACGACCAATCCTTTGCGAACAAGGGCATGGCGGCCTTTGGTTATTGGTGCTTTTGTGAGCACTGCTGTGGGTTTGAAAGATGAGAGGAATAAGGCTGGATAACTGCCAGATAATAAACCAACCCCAATAGCAAGACCGACTAACAGAGGTAAAAGACCCGCGTCCAGTGATAGCTGTATGTTCATAAATCCATTGAGATGAGGCAAGGTGAGTTCGGTAAGGCCCAGAGATAGAATGAGCGCAAGCGTTGATAGTAAAATGGATTCGCCTAAGAACTGATAGATCAGTTGTGTGCGTTTGGCACCCACGACTTTGCGCATGCCCACTTCGCGCATTCTTCGGGCAGAGCGGGCTGTGGATAGGTTCATGAAATTGATACAGGCGACAATGAGAATGAACAGGCCGATCAGGCCAAATGCGTAGCAGGCGTTGATATCCCCATTGTTTCCAGGAATACCATAGTTGCGTCCTTGAAGGTACAGTTGCTTGAGCGGCATGAGCTTGTAACTGAGGTTTTGCGTGAATTCTTTGTCTGTATGTCGGCTTATAAAGTCAGGCAATTTTTTTGTTAGGGCATCAATGGATGCATTTGGTTTGATGAGTATGTACGTGAATGAAATGAAAAGTCCATCCCAATTGGTCTGTATTTCATTCATATACTTTGGATCTTTAGATGGGAACGTCGTTGTGATGAGGGCAGACGCAAGTTCTCGTGAACTGGTTGCGGGTATGTCTTTGAGGATGCCTGTGATGGTATAGGTGTTGTCAAACCATTTGCTTTCTAAAGTGATGGTTTTGTTCATGGGGCTTTCATTGCCAAACAACTTGTGTGCTAATGTCTCTGTGATGAAGATAGAATATGGGGTTTGCAAACCCGTTTGTGCATTGCCTTCAATGAGTGGATAGTCAAAAACGTTGAAGAATTCTTGATCGGCGATCGTCACACCGTTTCTGAGATGCAGTTTGTTTTCTACGCGAATAGCTACAGGCCGTTGATAAAACCGCGTTGTGCGTTCAATCTCGGGGAAATCTTCTGCCAATGCAGATGCAACAGGGCCTTGAACACCATAGGGATGGGTTATGTCGCCATTGGAAAGCTGTTGTTCTGCGATGACGCGATGAATGCGGTCGGCTTTGGTGTGGTGGCTGTCATAGCTGAATTCGTGCTGGAGGTAGAGCAAAATCAGCGTGCTGCACGTGAGGCCGATTGCGAGACCGATGATGTTGATGAACGTATATGCCTTGTGGCGTGCGAGGTTGCGGATGGCGACGGTGATGTAGTTTTTGAACATTTGATAACCTCTTAAAGGCACCCCTCGGTCCCCTAAAGGGGATGAAAGGCATTGGAGTCAAAATCTTAAAGGCACCCCTCGGTCCCCTGAAGGGGATGAAAGGCGTTGGAGTCAAAATCTTAGGGTCGTAAAATTGGTAAAGTATTAAACACGTTTTGCGCTACGCACTTTGCGTTTTATTTTGTTGCTGTTTGTAAGTTGGGTGTTTTTTCTGAGTTGGAATCATTTGTATTTATTTGTCGTTTGAGTGCGATCATAGAGATGTCGTCGGATGGAGGGGCGTTGCCGATGTGACGTTCGACTGCTTGGACGACGTGGTCAATAATTTCTTTTGGGTTGAGTCGGTTGCCTGATCGGGTTAAGAGTTTGATCAAGCGTTCGTCTTCGTATAACTCGCCGGCTTTGCTTCGGGCTTCGACGACGCCGTCGGAGTAGAGGAACAGTGTGTCGCCGGGTTCGAGGGTGGTTTGGTATTTTTCATAGCCGGTTTGGGGACGCAGACTTCTGGCGAGAGCCAAAGGGAAGCCGGGTAGAGAGATCATTTCGGTTTGGCCTGTTTGGTGTGAGAAGATGCAGGGTTCGCAGTGACCGGCGTTTGAAATTTCGATGGTGTTTGTGTGGGTGTCGAGTACTACGACGCAGCAGGTGATGAAGCTCATCATGCCAATTTGATCTTCGAGGGATGCGTCGAGGCCGTCTAAGATTTCGGCGGGATCGGTGCGTCCTTTGCATTCGTAGCGGACCATTTCGTTAAAACGCACAGCAGTTACGGCTGCTTGCATGGCTTTGCCAGAGACGTCGGCGGCGATGAGGGCAAAGTGGCGATCATCGAGCCAGCGATAGGTATAATAGTCGCCACATACGGCGTTGGCGGGGATGCAGATGTCGTCGAGCTCGTAGCCTTTGAGATTTGGGTTTTCGGAGGGGAGAAGGCTCAGTTGCATGTCGCGTGCGGTTTTGAGTTCGTCTGTCATATCAACAACGTGTTCTTCGTGTTGTTCTTTTTGATGGGCTTCTACTCGGAGTGTTTGATGATAGGCCGAAGCCAAGAGGCCGAGTAAAAGAGGTTGTAGGAAGACGAACAGGGCGATAAACCCGATCATTTCGAGCACGGAATTTGTTGCGGCAGCAAAGCTTTCTAAGCTGATTACCAGTATCCATAAGATGGTGAGGATGAGTAACAGATGTTGTTTAAAGCCACTTCGTTGGACGGCTTTTTTGCTTTCTACATAGGCTTCATCGATGGGAAGTTTGCGTTCGGCTTTGAGAGGCAAGATATAGAAACATTGTACGCCTGCGAAAATTTGCGGCATGAGAAAGTAGCATATGCCAATGGCAAAAGAGAAAAATGCCAGGCGATATCCCCAAGAGACATGTTGCACTTGTGTTAGCAATTGGATTAAGCGATCCCACACGGGCAGTGTTACATCCCATAGGAGGGTGTACCAATTGAGGATGACGAAGGGGGTGAGTGCCAAAAGGATGCTTGTGAGAATGGCGACAATTGAAAACACGACCACTAAAAAGAAGCTTGGAAATTGTTTGAGCTGGCCAAACAGATCGCGCCAAGTGGGTGTGTTGCCGTCCAATGTTTTGAGTAGGATGGCCAGCAAACCTGCATAGAGACTGCCGATGAGGAGCGTGCCCGAAACAGCACTTAGGATCAGTGTGATCAGCGATGTGCCCAACAGCAATGTGGGATGTTGTTTTAAAGCATTTGTGCTGTCGGCGAAACATTGGTTAATATTGAGGTGGATGACCTGGTGGTCGGTTTTGCGGTCGGGAGAGCTGAGGTGACCGACTTTGTTTGAACGTCCGAGGAGTTTCATCATGGCACTGTCCTTGTGGTAGAAGTAAAAAGGTGATGCCTTCTACTATAGCGATATGTGTGCCAAATGGGTAATGTCAGTTTTTACAATGAGTTATGTGTTTTGGGTCAAATGGACGAATTCAAAAAGTGTCCGGTAATGATACCGTGGTGTCCGATAATGAACACTTGAAAGGCCCGCCTTGGTCCCTGAATAGCGTGTTTAAAAAGTGGAAAAGAGTCAATATGATATCGTGTTATAGATCAAACAGGGTTCATTTGTATGCCAAGGGCTGCGAGATCACGTATATGACAAGGATTAGAAGAATGGTCAAATCAGACTGCTACACCCAGGTGGCTGAGACAGATCCCCTCGTTTTTGCAAAGCTGATTCCGGTCGATCATGACCTGCGCCAGGTCAAAGGAGCCATTGACTTTGAACCGATGCGTGAAAAGGTCAAGGCTTGTTACAGTCTCAACATGGGGCGATGCTTTTCAAATTGACTTTTCAATTTTACACCATTCATTAGTCGCAATCCAAATACCTTACACCGATGTTCAATCGCTCACTTTTCTCTTTACTTTTATGAGAAAAAATAGAAGGATTTCTCCATGTCCCAAACATTTCAGAGCCGAGACGACGCCCACGCATGGCTCGACCACTACGACCCGCTTGCACCCAAAACAGGAACCCTTGCACCCGATTTTGAACTGCATGATGCCAACGGCGAAAATCCTATTCGTCTATCCAACCTCTGCAAAGAAAACCCCGTTGCCCTCGTTTTCGGCAGTTTTACATGACCGCCCTTTGTTCGTGAGGCGGTCAGCCTCCGTGACCTGTATGCACAATACAACAAACAAATCCAATTCCTCGTCATCTACATTCGCGAAGCACATCCCGAAAACGGTTGGAAACTCAAAGACACCGGTATTTACGACCCCACCACCATTGAAGAACGCCGCCAAGTTGCAGGTCAATGCGAAATATCTATGCAATACGGCATCAAAACCTATGTTGATGAAATAGACGATGCCGTCATGATCGCCTATGCCGCTTGGCCCGAACGTCTCTACCTCATCGACACAGATCAACGTGTGCTTTACCCCGGTGCCCGAGGCCCAGGCGGTTTCAGCCCAGCCGAACTCCAAGAGGCCATCGAAACCAAAATCGCTAATTAACCTCTGTTCCAGTATCACCTCAAACGCTCTGCGCCCCGTTCTATGCGCTCTGCGATTTCAAAGGAACCTCAATGATCGAACACATCGTATTGCTCAACCTCAAAGACGGCGTCACCGAGGCCCAAACCCAAGCCCTCCATGACGGCCTCATTGTCCTAAAAGAAAAAGGTACCATCCCCGGCATAGAATCTGTCACTGCCGGATACAACAACAGCCCCGAAGGCAAAGAACATGGGTTCACATGGGGATTCACCATGCGCTTTACCAATGCCGCTGCGCGTGATGCGTACTTGCCACACCCCGATCACCAAGAACTTGGAGCAACCCTCTTGCGCCCCTTGGTAGATGATGTGTTGGTCTTTGATTACGAATCGTAAAACCCATCAAACTCTTGAAAATACAAAACCCGTCAAAGCACAATGCCTTGACGGGTTTTATTATTGTCTCACCTCTAAAAAATAATCTCTCTAAAACACCGGAGCCGAAAACACATCCGCAAACAAACCTTTATCTTTTGCTCGCAAATACGCCAATTCATACGGCGACTCTCTCAGCCTCGTTGGCCCATTGCGCACATCAATTCCCATGTTTGCCGATTCTGGATAATGGCTGTAAATCATCAACCGTCGTGGTTTGCCCGACGTATTGGCACGCGAGTTATGCACCAAAACCGTATGAAACAGCATCACTGACCCAGCCGGACACAACACATCTTGCCCACCGTCAAAATCAATTAGCCCCTCTTTTATCTGTAAACCCAATGGCATCTTCTCATGTTCCAAATGTTGTTTATGAGACCCAGGCCAAATTCGTAGCGGCCCTGATTTGGGCGTGCATTCATCCATACTAATTGCAGATGAAATAATCGATTGGGGATAATTTTGTGCTGCATAATAAGCCCAATCGTTATGCACCGGAAACTGGTCTTCAACCTCAGGGGAGTCAATGTCCACAGCATTTGGCAAAGGCTCTTTATAATTCAACTTTTCTTCCATCAAAACAGGCGTATCATCCATCAACTGTGCCAACGGCTTCACCAACCGGTCATCGGCAGACACTTGCGCCAAGTACAAAGACAGATCATTAATCGGCTGAACCTTGCGCACCACCTGATAACCCGCAGAAACACTCCGAATATCTAACCGGCGACTCTTGCGATCATTGCAAATTGAAGAATTAATCGTTAGCTCCAAAATGAAATCTGCCTCTTCCCGCATTTTCTGCACTTCATCTGCATCAAACACAGCAGGCAAAATCAAATACCCTTCATCGTGAAACTGATTGATCTGTTCTTGCGTCAATCCAAACCCCATCTTGCCCTCTGTTGTTAAATTTAAGTGGTAACATAATCTTATATCCGCCCTCTTTTTCAACCAAGGATCGAGGGGGTCTAAGCAACCGCATGCTCAACCGTTAGCGCACCCTCACCAAAAACTACCGACTCAGAAGCCAATGCATTTTTACGCGTATTAACCGTTTCCGCGTCCATATAAGACACACTAAATGCACGACGAGACTGATCACTGCGATTCACATCGGAACTGTGCAACGTCCAATTGTGCAACAGCGCCACCTCACCCGCTTCAAGTTCAAGAAAAAGCGTGTCTTCTGGTTTGCAATGAACCTCCGCCAATTCAGGCGTCAAAAACCCCGACGGATGACTTGGATTAATAACGCCGATTTTATGACTCTTTGGAATAATCTGCACACACCCGTTTTCTTTCGTTGCCGGGTCCAAAGCCGTATATACCGTCAGCAAAGGATCGCGATCCAACGTATTCCAACGGTCTTGATGCCACGGCAAAACGGTGCCTTTGTTGGCGGGTTTGTTCATAAACATAGATCGAAAAGAAGCAATGGGTGTATCTGGCCCATATATATGTGCACATATTTCTTTGAATATAGGGTCTTGCACATATTCCAAAAACACCGGATCAAACTCAAGCCCCTGGATCTTGCGATAATTCAACGTCGGTGTTTTTAACCCATTGGTCTGTGGTCCAACATCACCATACTTACCCGTATCACTGTCCAACTGCATCATAATCTTATCATAACCGACTCGGCTTTTACCCAACATAATCTCATCAATACGATCCTGCAAAGCCTGCAATTGTGTTTCATCGAGCACCTTACCCAATTTCAAAAACCCATCTTCATCATATTGTTCCCACTGTGCATCCGTAATTGTCATCTCGCAATCCTCCGATGTATGATCAACGCGTTGGTAAAAAATCAACCAAGCAATAAGGTCACCAAATTTGACTAAAAAATCAACAAAAGTAATCGATCACAGCGCACCATTTCCATTGGCACTGAGTTTCATGATGGCATCGCACCCCGTGGGCCTATATATTGTGAGCATCCACAAAAAATTTCATCCCAAGGAGCAAACATGCCATCCAAAAACCCAAACGTCGTATTTGTCATCACAGATGACCAAGGATATGGTGACCTCGGCTGCCACGGCAACGACATCATCCAAACCCCCAACATCGATCACCTCTACACCGAAAGCACCCACTTCACCAACTACCACGTCGGCCCCACCTGCGCCCCCACACGCGCCGGACTCCTAACCGGTCGCTACTGCAACTGCACCGGCGTCTGGCACACCATTGGCGGGCGATCTCTCCTACGCGCCGATGAAACCACCATTGCCGACTTTTTCAAAGCCGCCGGTTATCACACGGGCATGTTTGGCAAATGGCACTTGGGCGATAATTATCCCTTTCATCCACACAACCGTGGATTTGATGAAGCCCTCTACCACGGCGGTGGTGGCGTCCACCAAACCCCCGACTATTGGGGCAATACCTACTTCAATGACACTTACTTCCGCAATGGCGAACCTGAACCCTTCCGCGGATATTGCACCGACATCTGGTTCGATGAGGCTATGAAGTTTATTGAACGATGCGACGATGAGCCATTCTTTTGTTATGTGCCCACCAATGCCCCCCACAGCCCCTTTAACGTACCCGACCCCTATCGCGAATTATACGATGGCGACGACATCCCCGAACAACGCAAACGCTTCTATGGCATGATCACCAACATCGACGAAAATGTAGGACGCATGCGCAACTTCCTCAAAGAAAAAAATCTCGACCAGAACACCATCTTCATTTTCATGACAGACAATGGCACCGCCGCAGGATGCCAATTAGACCGCCATGGGTTTGTAGAAAATGGCTATAACGCAGGCTTACGTGGTCAAAAGGGCTCTGAATACGATGGCGGACACCGCGTGCCATTCTTCATGCACTGGCCCGCTGGCGGATATACCGAGAGCCTTAACATAGACACCCTCACCGCCAATATCGATTTCTTACCCACACTCTGTGATCTGTGCAATGTGCCCATCTCCAATGACGCAATGGCCTGTATCAACGGAACCAGTTTGAAACCACTCATCGAAGGTGCAACAGACGAATCAAATCGCGTCATCGTCACCGACTCACAACGCGTGGAACACCCCCAAAAGTGGCGCAAAAGTGCAACCATGAGCAATCGTTGGCGCTTGATAAACGGAGAAGAACTATACGATATCAAAAAAGACCCCGAACAACGCAATGATGTTGCCAATCAATATCCCGATGCCGTCGCCGAATTGCGAAATGCATACGAAAATTGGTGGACTCAAGTCTCCGAACGGTTTGACGAAGACGTACCCATCCCCATTGCAACACCCCATGAACCCATATCGGTCTTAACCACACACGATTGGCACAATGAAAACAGCGACTGTGCCTGGAACCAAGCTGCCGTTCGCAGGGGTCACCTCTGCAATGGCCGATGGACCATTGAAGTGCAAGAAGCAGGACAATATCGTTTTGAACTCCGCCGTTGGCCCCGCGAAGAAAACCGGGCCATTGTAGAAGGCATCCCAGGCAACTTAACCGCCTATCACGGTGGCAATGCCATTGCTGTCACAACAGCGCGAATCCGCATAGACGATGCACATCAAGAAGGCGCAATCAGCACTGAGGATCACGGCGCATCGTTTACATTTGACCTCACACCCGGCGAAAAACATTTAGAAACCGAATTAACCGATGGCAGTGATGTGTCACTGGGTGCCTATTATGTATATGTTGAACGATTACTGTAACAAGATGCCCAACTTATTTAATACTTGGAGAAAAGACGTCACATCACACGGCCCAATGAAAGCCTGACAACACATAACGCGTTCACAATCATCAATACAGGGAGATTCAATGGCATTCAACGTCAAAAAGCGCGGCAAACTAACGTATTATTACAATGGTGACAATCCTGTTTTATCTGCATTGGTAACAGAAGAACAAGCAGATGGTGATTTGAAAATTTACTTCTCTGGTTTAACAGGTGGCTATTCTGCCAAAGGCGTGTTGGATCGAGAAGAACTGGTCACCATGGAGCCTGAAAAAGAAATTCCTTTGGTCTTTCAATCGTGGGAACATTGGCTTCGTGAAGCAGGCGTCTGTGACTCTTTGAAACAGATTGATTTTGTCGAAGTACATGCGTTTGGATGTCAACCCAAATCACCCAATCCCCTGGTCGATCCATTAGGATATGCCAAAGAACTCGATCGTTTGCGCAAAGCCTACGCCAAGGCCTATCGTTCATTCTTCAGTGATTATCTACCCGACAATGGGGTACCCGCACGGTTTACGGTACATTTGGTCGATGTACCAGACTCAGCCGCATCCTATGAGTTTTACAGTACAGCACTCTATCAAAAAGCACTGCAATAAGAATACAAACAAAAAACCGCCGCATTGCAATACAATGCGGCGGTTTCTATTAAACGACGGATCAAAACACGGTAGACAGGTTTTAAACGCTGTGTTTGCTCCTCTAAATTCGCTCAGCGTTTTCAACCGCAAACACATGTGAGTACAATCCTGCTACCCACTGTTTCCCATCTTGTGTGAGGCTCAAATATTTGATCGCATCACCAATATAGGGACTCACCACATTCCAAAAAAATCCAGCATACCCTTTTCGCATATCACCGGGGTTTTTATAGCCAATTTTTTCATTGGCACCAAATTGCTCAAACTCGTAAAACAGGGCCGGAATTTTGCGCAAATAATCGGGGTCGCCCAATTGACCAATAAAATCTGCAGCACGTACCAACCCGGCATATCCTTTGGTATCTTTATACTTGGGATCATCCGGCGGTGGAAATTTGGTCATTTCGATATAAGAACAAATCAAATCCACATCAATATCGATAAGCTTTTTACCACCAAAACGCTCGCGCACAAACAACTGACTCCGATCTACATGATAAGGCGTTAATGCCGCATCCGTTCCACCAACAGGCAGCTCAATGGTCTCGTCTCCCACACCTGTGGCATAGCGATTATCCCCATCTCCTCGACAAAGACCTCTGACATACCCAATGTCATGACACAAAAGCGCAACCATAAAATGTGCCCAATCTCTTGGGGATACGCCGCCTTCTTTAAGATGTTTGCCAGCCAAAATCTGTTGCCCTACGGTCGTCACAAGCATCGTGTGTTCTACATCGTGGTAGAGCATATCAGAATTAGAAATATTTTCTAAAGCAAACCGTGCCAACCAAGAGATAAACCCCCCGTAACCATTATCAAGACTACCATATGCTCTGCGAAATTCGTCTTCAAGGCGATCAGCAAATCGTTCAACCATGTGATACTTAAAATTAAATAACATATCGAATGTCCCCTATGACTCTTGTTCTTTGCGCCATGCCTCATATGTCACACGCGCTTCATCGGTGAGCGTATAAGATACAAAATGCCAGAAACCAGACAACGGTATTCTTGATGGTTCGATATTTTGGTTTGACAAGGAGATGATCGTTGTGCTATATGATAAACACAAAGTACAAAGCATTTGGCACTTAACGTATGAAATGATCCAGCGCGATGTTTTGCCTTTATCCCTATATAGCTGTGTATAAGTTTAACAAAATAAAGGAGAAAAGATGTCAGATAAACAAATTGGTTTAATTGGTTTGGGGTTGGTAGGAACAGCACTTGTTGAGCGATTTATACCCGCAGGCTTTGAGGTTTTTGGATATGATATTGATCAAAGCAAATTAGATGCGCAACAAGGCGATGGTTTTGTAGCGTGTAAATCGCCAGCAGAAGTGGCCGAAAAAACAAGACGCATCGTCTTATCCCTTCCCAACTCTACCATTGTAAATGAAGTCGTAGAGGGCCAAAAAGGCGTCTTAGAAATGGCAGAACCCGGTGCAATTATTATAGATACCACAACCGCCGATCCCGACATGTCTGTCACGCTTGCACGCCATGTGCAAAAACGCAGCATTCGCTTTCTTGATGCAACCATATTGGGTTCGAGCCAGCAAGTGCGTGAAGCCGATGTGTTGGTTATGGTCGGTGGTGCATTGCCCGTATATGATCTCTGTCGCGATATTTTTCAAGCATTTGCGCTGCGCACTTTTCACTTGGGTCCATCGGGAAAAGGCGCAGAAGCCAAGCTTATTGTCAACCTCGTTTTGGGCCTCAACCGCTTAGTACTGGCCGAAGGATTGGTCTTGGCACAAAAATCAGGCGTTGATCTCAATGTATTGCTCGATGTCTTAAAAGCCGGGGGTGCCTATTCACGCGTTATGGACATCAAAGGCGACAAAATGATTAACAGCGATTTCAAACCACAAGCACGCTTGTCACAACATTTAAAAGATGTAGATCTCATTCTCGACATGGGTGCCCGTACAGAAACGCCTCTCCCCACCACTGCTTTACATGCTCAGCTTTTGCGAACAGGCGTCGCCACAGGCTTGGGTGACGAAGACAACTCGGTCGTGATAGAAGTCTTGCGAAAGATGGCAGGACTCTAGGCAAACAGGTAAAAACAGAGAGAAAAAAGTCACCTTTGCTCCTTGTTATCTACTTAAGAAAGTGACTATGCGTCCACATATTTTCGTAACAGAAAAAAAAGTTGATGGTTTGCGATCTGTTGATGAGTTACGTGCTGGCATTCGTGAAGGGCATGCCAAAACCCTGTGGGAAACCATCCACAATCAAGCCAATGCTGATTGCCTGCGTGACCCTTTAATACCCAGCTCTGATTTTCAGGGCCGCGAAAAAGTCCACATTCAATATGCCAACCCCGATTGGACAGTGGTCAACGCTGCAGGACAATGGGTACAAACCGCAGCGCTTGCGGCACTCATTACTGGCGATGGCAGATATCGCGACAGTGCTTTGTGTCAAATGGAAACCCTTTTTGACCGTCGGCAGTGGCCCATGTGGCGAGATCAGGCACACAAAGAGTATGAAGCCGATTTGCGCACAGGCATGTTATGTCGCGACTTGGGATTGGCCTACGATTGGCTACATGCCATGTTAACAGCCGAGCAACGGCAATGGATCATCAATGGCATAGATGACCTGGGCATTCAGCCTTATTTACGATCGGTTGAGGCTGGTGCGTGGTGGGCAAATGGGCACAATAACTGGCTCACCGTTGTGGTAGGCGGTTTGGGCACTGCGGGCATGGCCTTAGCAGATGACCACCCTCAGTCACAAGCACTCATCGACTTTGCACATCCCCGATTGGTAAAGTACCTCAACAACTACGGGCCAGAAGGTGAATTCAACGAGTCAGTAGCCTATGCCAACGCATCGCTACAACCCGTGTCTTATTTTACAGCGCATCGTTATCACAATGCTGGCGGCGACAACTTATTGGCCAAATGGCCATTTCCAGAAACGTGTTATTGGGCATCCTATTTCACCTTGCCGCCCGGGCATGTTGCACCCTTTGGCGATTCACATTTGGATGCCCCTCCTTTTGTAACGCATT
>JBLHJX010000001.1:0-72388 GCA_047619225.1 Candidatus Latescibacterota bacterium | reverse complement strand
ATATCTGAACCCGTGCGTTTCGAATTTGTAGATGTACAGGACCTGCCCGCAGAGGCACCGCCAGAGACCCCGTTGGCCTCACACCAAAATCAAGTGGCTCGGGATCTGCTCGATAGGGCATTGTCTGAAGGTGTAGTACCTTATTCAGATGGTGTTTCTTTCAACAAGGAAATATTCGATGCAGCGGTAGCATCGCCCGAGGTTGCGAGTCAATCCGCAGAGCAGCAAAACAAAGCAGTCGAAAAACAGATTGATAAAATATTGTCAGACGAAGGGTTTGACTTTTCTGAAATTCTAAAACAAGACCCTAAAGAAGAAAAACAAGCCGAAGAGCGTGCTGTATTTGGCCGGTCCGGAGCGCCAAAAGAGGCCGTGCCCTATGAAAATACATCAACCAGTGCTCTAGAGCAAGGAGGCCTTCAATTAAGCACCTATGCTTGGGATTTTGCGCCATATATGGCTTATTTGAAACGCCAAATCGATCATCATATTTTCCCACCGCGCGCGTTTGATTTGGGCTTGATAGATGGGACAACCCAGCTTACGTTTCGCATTTATCGGGATGGGCGTTTAGAAGGGCCCGAATTGTTGGGGTTTAAGGGCAGTGCCATGTTGAAGGATACCAGTTTGAAAGCCGTAGAATTGTCTGCGCCGTTTAAGGGCTTGCCCAAAGATTTTCCAGATGATTATTTGGAAATCACAGGCAACTTTCAGTTTATCGTTTTGCGGGGTCAACCACAAGAATAGAGGGACGTATGGGGTGGGACTTATTCACGCAGGGGGGACTTATGATGTATCCCCTCACTGTGTGTTCGGTTTTGGCTTTGGCCATTGCTTTTGAGCGCGGTTTTTCATTGCGCAGGGGGCGAATTATTAGGCCAGAAATTGTCAGTGTGATCGAAAATATCCAAGGTCCAGAAGACATTGGGTTGGCATTATCGGTTTGCAAACAATACGAAGGTCCCTTTGCCAGTGTGATGCGCGCGGGTTTGGACAACCGAAATTTGCCCATCGAAGAAATGAGAGAGGGCATTCTTGATCAGGGCCGGCAAGAGATGGGATCTTTACAAAAAGGCTTGGTTATCTTGGAAACGGTTGCCAGTGTGTCGCCGCTTCTTGGCCTATTAGGGACGGTATTGGGCATGATTCGGGTGTTTCAGGATGTTTCTGAGGTGGGTGTGGGGCAAGGAAATTTGCTGGCCGGTGGCATAGCTGAGGCAATTCTTACCACTGCGGCGGGTTTGTTTATTGCTATTCCAGCTTTGGTATGTTTCAATTTCTATAGTAACAGAACTGAAACTCTGATTTTAGAGATCGAAAAGTACGCCAATACATTGCTCAAAAAATTGCGTGGATTTCAAGACAGCGAAAACGCGGAGGACGCGTAGTGCAACTCCAAAATGGCCCTCCGCGCCGGCCCGCGATAAATTTAACCTCTCTCATTGACGTTCTGTTTCTTCTGTTAACTTTCTTTATTATTACCACACGCTTTGTCGATCAGGCTGCCTTGAAGGTCGAATTGCCTGAAATGAAGAATGCCGAACAAGTGCAGCATACACGAAAATTTGTTTTAAACATTGATGCCGATGGCATTATGAATTTTGATGATAAGCCAATAAAAGAAAGCGACTTACGTGTAAAGTTAGCAGGGTTGTCTGGTGAGATCGACAGTGCTGGAGGTTTGGTTCTTCGGGCTGATCTCAATCTGTCCCATGGTCAAGTGATGCGTTTTTACGATGTGATCCGAGGGGCTGGGATCAAGCGCATTGCGATTGCAACATCAGAACCAACTCCGCAATAGTTCTTCTCATTGAACGCATTCCCACAACGCCACGTCAAGCCGGTGGAACATTCCGCTGTGTGCCATCGTCAAATCTTTAGTTATGTTGCGGTTTTAAGGCCGTTGCATGTGTTCTTCAGGGACTCATATCCGGTTTGAATACAGAATTGTAGCGTGTCTCATTGCAGCAGTTTTGTCTGGTTTGGATTGAAGGATAATTTATGGACGATCATTTAGATTATGATGGTGAATTGTTGTCTGCGTATTTAGATGAGGCATTAGATCTAAAACGAACGGCCGAAGTTGAAGCTTTGTTGGCAGAATCGGCTGAAGCACGCAATCACCTCCAGGAATTGGTGCGCTTGCAACAGGCTTTTCGTCAATGGGAGCCCGTCAAGCCCGATGTTTTTTTCTTAAGGCGTGTTGAGACCCTTATTGCAGGAGATACTCAAACAAGCCATTTGGTGCAATCTTGGAGCGGCCGCATATCAAAGTTTGCTGTTGCAGCTATGATTTTGCTCACGCTTGGTGGCATGGCTTTTTTGACCCATTTACGACAAGACCCATTGCATACCGATGTAGAGGCCTTCTTACATGGTTTCTTGGACCAAGATGTTGCGCAAGTTGTTGCACTGACTGAGTCAGATGTTTCTAACGATGCGGTACTGGATTTGATTCTCACCGACAATGTGCGGTAAAGAGCGTATAAATGTTCATTAAGCATTCATATTTTTGGAGCCTGCTGGTACTGTGTTTTTTGTTTGGCGCAGTATCTGGTACCGTGTATGAAACGATGGTTTCCAAGGAGACCAAACGACCACGGCGCGTGCGCACCTCCGATGTAATCAAGCAAATTGATATGACGGAGGCACAAAGAACCCAGCTAAATACAGTGCTTGAAGATGGACGCAAACGCATGATCGAATTGAACCGTTCGATGCGCCCCGAGCTTTCAATGATTCGCAAGGAAACACGGGCACAGATAAGAGAGATTCTCACGGTTGAACAACGCGCGGAATTTGATGAATTGATTGCCGCAAAAGACAAAGCTCGCCGATTGCATTCTGAGAGCGGGCAAGCAAAATCTAAGTCAGATAAATGAGTATTTTTTTTATTATATATTTGGTGGTATATAAATTCTTTGTGTATTGTGCAGGGGATTATTTTATTTTGCCTCATAAGTGAGTGATTATTTACTTTCTTTTTAGATGGTCAAGGGAGGACAGATGGTTCGTTGTTATTGGCAGGTTTTCTGTATAGGATTGTTGACTGCATTTGTAGCGTGCGGTGGGGCCGAAGAGGCTCCTCAACAAGCCGGTGGCGGTCGGCAAGGTGGTCGGCGGTCTGCTGCAGCCTCCCCGGTAAAAGTGGAGTCTGTTCTTCGCGCAGACATTTCTCAATATATTTTAAAGAATACCGCTTTGGAAGCAGAACTGTGGGTTGAGATCCGTTCACGCACCACTGGGCAGGTGGTCGCCATTTTGAAAGAAGAAGGCGATCCGGTGATGGTAGGCAACGTTATTGCGCGTCTTGATTCAGATGGTGCACGCATCAACGTATTGCAACGAGAGGTGGCTTTTCGCGAAGCCCAACAGCGCCACGATCGAGAGTCGGCACTTTTCTCGCGTAACTTAGGGAGCAAAGAAGGCTTTGAGAATGCCAAGACGCAATTAGAAGCCGCCAAAGCACAGTTAGAACAAGCGCAATTGAGCTTGAGCTATACCACAATCACTTCGCCCATTGCAGGTGTTATGACTTTGCGCAATATTGAAGTTGGTAACATGGTGACCAACAATCAGGTGGTAGGTGCTGTTGCCAAATTTGATCCATTGGTGGCTCGCATTCAAGTGACAGAAAAAGATTTTGGAAAAATTGTCGTCGGGCAAGCGGCACGTATTACGGTTGAGGCAGCTCCGGATAGGGGGTTTGAGGGTATTGTAAAAATGATTAGCCCTGTCGTTGACCCCGAAAGTGGCACTGTTAAGGTTACAGTAGAAGTGCCTCGACCCAAAGATGGGCTGCTTCGTCCAGGTATGTTTGCCTCTGTTTATATCATTACAGAAACCCGTAAAAGAACGCTTGTGATTCCTAAAAAGGCATTGGTTCTTGAAGGGGCTGGCAACCAAGTTTTTGTGTATGAATCTGACGCAGAAACGGGAATGGGCAAAGCACAAAGAAAAACAGTAGAAATTGGCTTTACGGACAGTGAGCGCTTGGAAGTCCTTTCTGGTTTATCAGATGGCGATCAGGTTATTACTGTTGGGCAAGAAGGGTTGCGCCCTGGGGCGACGGTTCGCGTGGTTGGGGGAAGTGCCCCCGTGGCATCGGCACCTCCTGGCGGTGGAGAAAGACAACCGGAGGCGCGTTCGGGGCGGCAAGGTGGTGGTGCCGGAGAGGGTGCGCAGGGTGGCGGTGATCGCAACCAACGCATGATCGCCATGATCCAACGGACACCTGAGGCAAAAAAAGAATATGATGCGCGATTGGCAAAGGACGCCAGTTTGGCAAAAGACCCAGAAAAATTGCGTGCCTTTGTCGGTGAAATGCGCGAAAAAGGCATCCTTCCAGCACGTGGTGGGCGGGGTAATTAACGGATATGAAACTGATCGAATTTTCAACACGTAGGCGGGTAACAGTGACCATGTTTGTGGTTGCTGCCGTTATTTTTGGTATGGTGGCATTTAGTCGTTTGGCTATTAATCTCTTGCCAGATATCACGTATCCGGCATTGACTGTACGCACCGAATATGAAGGGACAGCTCCTTCTGAAATGGAACGTCTCATTACAGAACCTGTTGAAGGTTCGGTGGGCGTTGTCAATAATGTTATTCGGGTCAGTTCCATTTCTCGGGCAGGCATTTCGGATGTGGTGGTTGAATTTGCCTGGGGAACAGATATGGATTTCGCGTCTTTGGATGTACGCGAAAAGTTAGACCGTGTTCGGTTGCCCCAAGGTGCAGATAAACCCGTGTTGTTGCGTTTTGACCCATCCCTTGACCCCATTATGCGCATTGGTCTTTACGGCGAGGAAAGCCTCATCGCATTGCGCCTTTTGGCAGAAGAAGAAATCAAACCTGAACTTGAAAGTTTAGAAGGGGTGGCGGCTGTACGCATTAATGGGGGGTTAGAAGAAGAGATTCAAATTGAAATTGATCAACCAAAGTTGGCCTCATTGCGCATCCCGCTGTCTCAGGTGGTTAATCGACTGGCGCAAGAGAACGTCAACTTAACAGGTGGGCAACTGAAAGATGGCGAAGCTGAATATTTGGTACGCACCATCAATGAATTTCAATCTATTGAGGAAATTAAAGATATTGTTGTTGGGCAGCGTCAAGATGCTATAATTACTCTGGCCGATGTGGGGCGTGTGACAAAGGGCAACAAAGAGCGCAAGATTATTACCCGCATTAATGGGCAAGAAAGTGTTGAACTTGCTTTGTATAAAGAAGGGGATGCAAACACTGTAACTGTGGCACGTGTTATAAAAGATGCCGTCATAACTTTCCAGGAAAAGTCGGGTGAGTTGTTGGGTGAATCCCGTATGGAAGTGGTGGCCGACCAATCTTTGTTTATAGAAGACTCCGTGCAAGAAGTCTTGAATACCGCAATATTGGGCGGGTTTTTGGCTATCGTCGTACTGTATTTGTTTTTACAAAGCCCCAAAAGCACAGCCATTATCAGTGCGTCAATTCCGATCTCTGTGGTCGCAACCTTTTTCTTGATGTATGTGTTTGATGTTAGTTTGAACATTATGTCTTTGGGCGGTTTGGCGTTGGGTGTTGGGATGTTGGTGGATAACTCGATTGTGGTTTTAGAAAATGTTCAACGATATCGGGACGAGGGGATGCCAGCACGTGAGGCGACCATCAAGGGGGGGGGGGAGGTGGCGCAAGCTGTTGTTGCTTCAACAATGACCACCATTTGTGTATTTGTTCCGATCGTGTTTGTCGAAGGAATTGCAGGGCAGTTGTTTCGCGACCAAGCACTCACTGTGACCTTTTCGTTGGTTTCATCTTTGTTGGTTGCCTTAACAGTGATACCCATGTTGGCTTCTTTACAGTTTAACTGGATGGGTGAGTTTGCCGATGTGGAGCGCCGTCGCCAAGATTTGGGACGGAGCAATTCTGTGGGGGTAGCCAAAATAATCGGTATGTTTGGTCAAGTTTTTAGTGGTGTAGGACGTTTTGTGTTGGCACTTTTTCGGCCTTTGTTCTGGGTCTTTGACCTGGTGGTTGGTCGGGCATATGGGATTTATCCAAGCGTCATTCGATGGGCACTGAGGCATCGGTTTTTGGTACTTTTGGGTGCGTTTATGCTTTTGGGTGGTTCGCTGTCGTTGGGGCAATTTTTGGGGAGTGAGCTGATCCCCGAAATGAGCCAGGGGGAATTTTCCATCGATGTTGAAATGCCCCTGGGTACGCCTCTTGCAGCCACAACACAAACCGTTCGGGCCATTGAAAGCATTGTGCGTGAGCAACCTGCCGTGAGGGTTGTTTATAGCATGGTAGGTACAGGCGGTGCATCGGGGGGGAATGCGGGTCAAGAACGGGAAAATATGGGTGTGGTGAATGTGGTGCTGCACGAAGGTTTTATTCGAGAGCGGGAAACGGCTGTGATGGAAGCATTACGTGCACAAATTCAAGAAATTCCGGCGGTGGATTTCAAATTTGCACGTCCGTCTCTTTTTTCGTCTAAGACGCCTGTCGAGGTGGAAATTGGTGGTTATAATCTTCAGACCTTGCAACTGCTGGCAGGAGATTTGACTTCGCGTATGAAGGACATTCCTGGGCTCGCAGATATTAAGACGACTGCAGAGGGCGGCACCCCTGAGGTTCAAATCCGATTTGATCGCAAGCGCGTTGCACAACTGGGCACGACGATTAATGCCATTGGTGAGATCATACGCAATCAAGTTCAGGGCGAAGTGGCCACGCAACTTGCAAGAGGGGATCGACGGGTTGATATTCGCGTGCGTGCCGAAGAAGAATATCGCAGCAATGTCGATGATTTGAAACGCTTGATCATCAGCCCAACCAATGCAGCAACACCCGTACCCTTGTCGGTGGTTGCTGATTTGAGTGTGGAGATGGGCCCTGCAGAAATTCGCCGCATTGACCAGGAGCGTGTGGCGATCATTTCGGCCAACCTTGAGGGGCGTGATTTGAGTGAGGTGGTAGCAGATATTGAGCGGGAGATTCGAGCTATTAGCTTGCCCGCTGACTTTACAATGAAAGTGGGTGGCCAAAATGAGGAGCGAAAGCGTTCTTTTCAGAGCATGATGTTGGCCATTGGCTTGGCTATCTTTTTGGTTTATCTGGTCATGGCATCTCAATTTGAATCTCTTGTCCATCCTTTTGTAATTATGTTTGCTATACCCTTTGCGCTTGTGGGCGTTGTTGTGATGTTGCTCACGACTGGACAGGCTGTGAGTGTGGTGGTGCTTATTGGATTGATCATGTTGGCAGGTATTGTGGTGAACAATGCCATTGTTTTGATTGACTATATCAATATGCTTCGACGTGATAAGGGCATGGATAAAATGGCGGCCATTGAAGAGGCGGGAAAAGTGCGGCTACGCCCCATTTTGATGACCACGTCAACGACCGTTTTGGGTCTATTGCCTATGGCTTTGGGTATTTTTGATTTCCAACCCTTCATTGCCGGTGCAAATGTCACATTGGGGGGGATATTTCCGCCTGATTTAGCCAATGCCATGATGGTCCTTTTAAAGATGTTTTTTCCTGTTGGACAAGGCGCGGAAATCCGAGCTCCCATGGCCATTACTGTGATTGGTGGATTGGTTGTCTCAACGTTGGTCACTTTGGTACTCATTCCAACGATTTATTCGTTGGCAGATCGCAAAGATTAATATGGATGAATCGGTCGCAGACACAGTATTTCGGACACGCCTTGCAAGGTACTCTCTGTCAGAATTAGAAGACGTGCTTGCCCATGTTGACAGAGACGACTTTCCCGATCGGGAACAACTTATCACGCAAGAAATTGAAGCAAGGCTGGCGTCTGTAGATGTTGCAGCTTTGACGACCGATGAAGACCGGGTAGATATAGCACCTGGTTTTTTTAGACGATTGGGGGCAAGTCTTGTTGATGTTTCAATCCAAGTCATGATTCCTTATATCGTTCTGTATTTTATTGTCAAAGTGATTTACACACCTTTGGGGCAAAATAAATTTGTGCAGTATTTGTTTCCACCAGATGCCCCCCAGCGAGGGGGGGGCGGGGGACGTGGGGGAGGGAGAGGAGGAGCGCAAAGTAATGATATTTGGTCTGATATGACGGGTTTGTGGGAATCCTTTCACGGGTTTGTAACTGGGATTATATCGGCGCAACCCGAAGCGATTTCAACCCTTGTAGGTGTTGGAGAATATTTTGTCATTTACTTAATATTTCGAATGTTTTGGACTTGTTGGCGTTTGAGTAAGTCTGGGGCAACTGCCGGGATGCAAGAGATGGGGTTGGAATTGGGTCGAGTTCATGGCGGACAACTCTCTCTTTGGCATATTATTGGGCGTTTTGTCCTCCATTATATTCTGTTTGTCGCTACGTTGGGTATAAGCGGTTTGTGGATGTTTTGGGACAAAGAAAAACGCGCACTTCACGACCGGCTATTGGGCACGCGATTAATTCGGGTGTCTCGGTCTTGGGAGAAGTCTGACCAAGACCGAAAGTTTGATTAGTGGGTTGCTTTTTTTGAGAGCTTTTATTATACTCAAGATACCCCGTTGTTTGCCTACGAGATATTTCCCTTCCGCAGGTTTGGAACATACCTAATTTGATTTCTACTCTCCATGTATTCGTTCTTTTTTCTAATTTCTGGCGAAACTTTTGTGCATGTGTATTCGTCTAATCTCTCGAATTAACATGTCAAAGGAGCTTGTCTATGCTGAAGAAGATTTGCAGTTGTGTGCTTGTATTTGCGCTGATGTTAACTTGTCTAGCGTCTGGTGCTGAAGCGGGCTCAGTTTTTACGGCCCGCCGTACATTTGGTGTTTTATTTTTAAGTAGCAGTGTGTTGATGGCAAAAAAAGCGGTCGACTTTAAACGCGATGCGGATGATATTTATGAGGCATATAAACTTGCTCGCAATGCGCAAGATGCCAATAATTTGTTTGATCGTGCAAGTGATCGGGATACCAAGAGTCAAATGAGTGTGGGGCTGTCGGCTATTTTGTTGGTGAGTGGTTTGCGTCTGCTCATTCACAGCGGCATCGACAATAATATTCCCAAAATTGATCGACGTATCAAAATTGATTTGTCCAGTGACGTCCACCAAAAAAAGGTGGGATTGGCCTTAAAAAGAATGTTTTAACGGGCAAAATAACAACAGAAAGTTTTGTTGCCCCGTGGGGGCGAGGAGAACATTATGACTTATGGTTTTTGGAGCCGATTGGTTCAAGTCGGCTTGGTGGGAGTTGTTACTTTGGTCGTTGGGTTTGGGGGATGTGGCCGGGAGCGAGCAAATCCCATTGATCCCAGTTTTCAAGGTAGTGAAGCATTGAGCCCGCCCAGCAACATCACAGCCGTGGGAGACATTGGGCAAATTCGGTTAACTTGGAATGCAATTAGTAGCACCAATTTGGCGGGATATGGTGTTTGGCGGTCTACTTCTGCTACGGGAAACTTTGAACGCTTGACGGGAGAAGCCGCAGACACAGCATTCACGACCAGTCGCACGACCTATATCGACTCCACCTTAATTTCTGGTAATTCTAGTGTCTTTTTTTATAAAGTGAACACGATCGACCTTGCCGACAGATCGAGTGCGCTATCGGCATTTGTGAGTGCCGAGGTCCAAGTTGATAACCGGCCTCCTGCAGCACCGGGCGATTTGTCCGTTGTGCTTGATGAAGTCACCTCTCAGGTTACTTTGGCTTGGACAGGACCATTAACAGATGTGGGAAGCCAGTTGTTGACAGGCGTTCAGGAATATAAAGTATTTCGATCTAAAAATTCGACGGATGCATTTGTTCTGGTCGCTACTGTTTCCACTGCAAACGGAACGCAGTACACCGATCGTGAACAGCTTGACCCTGAAGCTCAATATTTCTATCGGGTAAGCGCTATTGATGCCAGTGGTAATGAGAGCAGTCGGTCGTCTGTGGCTGGATTCTCTGGGTCAAGTACTGCGATTTTGGCCGCTCCCGCAAATCTTCGGGCGGTAGGGGCTATTGGTCAAATAGTGGTCAGTTGGACTGCTGTTAACGACCCCAATTTGCTGGGTTATTTGGTGTTTCGGTCCACAACGACTACTGGAACATTTAATACAATTACTGCAGATACCTTATTTACAACTGGACAAACTGAATATATCGATCAAGGTGTGGTACCACAAACGGTCTATTATTATAAGATCCAAACAGTTATTCAAGACCCAGAACTTGGCTTGATCCGCAGTATTGTTTCTTCCTTTAAAGATGGTCAGTCTTTGGAGGATGAGACACCTCCTGCGGCACCAACAGACTTAATTGTCAGTTTGGACGACAATAATTTCAAGTCTGTTTCACTGACTTGGACACCACCTACCCAAGATAGCAATGGCGGTGATCTTACAGGTTTGGTTTCCTATCGAATTTTCAGATCACGCGATACCGGAAATTCCTTTGTACTTTTGACGACTATTTCTTCGGCACAAGCTGCCTATCAAGACACGTCTGTCGAATTGTTGACACGCTATTTTTACACCGTCAGTTCAGTTGATGGTGCCAGCAACGTAGGGACTCGGTCTGCATCGGTATCTGTGACAACAAAAGGTTTGGCCACACCCTCAAATTTGGTAGCGACCAGTGGTGTGCAGAAAATCACTCTCAGATGGAATGCCAATACGGAGCCAGAGTTGACTGGGTATGAGGTGCTGCGGTTTAATAATCCTACGGATGCAAGTCCCAATGCGACTATTCCGTCGATCCTCACCACGTATGTGGATACCCCTGTAACTGCCGGACAGACATTTGTTTATCGGGTGCGTGCTGTTGGTGTTAACAATTTGCAAAGTGACGCTTCAAACTTTGCTTCAGCGCAAGCAAACGAAGCACCTCCTGTGTTGGCCGCACCACGCAATGTGACGGCAACAGGCAGCATTGGTCAAATTACGGTGACTTGGTCTGCCAATACAGAGTCTGAATTGACGGGGTATCGCGTACTGAAATATACGGATCCTTCGGAAACGACGGCTTTAGCAACCTTTTCGTCGGTTAAAACAAGCCTTGTCGATTCACCTCTTGCAGAGGGTCAAACCTTTGTTTACCGCGTTCAGGCTATTGGCACGGGTGGTGTTTCAAGTGACCCGTCACTCTTTGCCTCAGCTACCACGTTAGTTGATGACAGTGCGCCAGCTACACCCAGCCCGTTTGCTGCGGTACTGAATGGTTCCACAACCATTCAGTTGAGTTGGAGTGCGCCTCGCAAAGACAGTAATGGAAGTAATTTGACGGGTTTGTCGAGTTTTGTGATCTATCGAGCGGTTGGAAGTGCCAATGCGGGCCTTACTGCATTGGCTGCGATCGATTCAACTCGTCGGACGTATGAAGACGGTTCATTAGAGTTTAATACCACCTACATCTACCAGA
This sequence comes from Candidatus Latescibacterota bacterium, assembly GCA_047619225.1. Lineage (GTDB taxonomy): Bacteria > Latescibacterota > UBA2968 > UBA2968 > UBA2968 > JABIFK01. The sequence continues at coordinate 61,021 of JBLHJX010000001.1, read as the reverse complement.
TCTCTGCGTTTGATGCCAATGGTAATGAAAGTTCTCGGTCAAGCAGTGTGACGCTGACAACTGCAACACAAGGGGCAAGTGTGGCAGCTCCCACAAACTTGAGTGCTAATTATAATGCCAGTGCAACGCCACCAGATGTGACGTTGACTTGGACAACACCTGCGAGCTTTGATAGTTTCCTCATCCAACGTGCAACTTTGTCTGATGGTTCTTCCAGTCCGTCGTCGTTTACGACCTTGGCATTGAGTCAGACAGGTACAAGCTATGTTGATACGTCTATTCAAAGTGGTGTTACCTATGTTTACCGCGTGTCTACCAATCTATCAGGGCAGATCAGCGATCCTTCATTAAATGCTGTGATCCCAATTCCATAATCTGCAACACCATTCAAAAAACGGTGCCTTACCTTGTGTAAGGCACCGTTTTTTTTGTCTTGTCCTATAAGACATTACCTGAGTATTTGGCGTTCTTTAGAAGACATCTTTCCTGGATATATTTTCTGTTGTATTTAAAAAACAACGACTTATTTGCTTGGCATGCCTCTTGCCTTGGGTTTGGGTACCTAATCTGAAGTTTTACCCAAAATACAGGAGGTTTGCTATGTGTGACGTTCTGCTCATCGGTGAAGCAATAATTACGAAGGCTTGGTTTGGTGATTCGGTGGAAGCTTTGCCCAAAAAGTGGGTTCAAGCAACAACATTTGATGAAGGGATATCTTATCTCAAGGTGGGGAAGCCCAAATTGATTCTGGTAGGAGATTCTTTGCTTAAAAGGGATTTCCAGAACTTAATGCACATAGTCGACTCTGGGGCGCGGGTGCTGGTGATCAGTGACTGTTTTGAAGCGGAGCGGTTTCAGCAGGCTCTGGACTTGGGGGCAGAAGACTTTTGGGTCATGCCAGTAAACATTAGGCATATCCATGATAAATTGAAAAAAACTCGCACAGAGATCCAAGCCTGGCAACCAGAGATTCTCGACAAAGGGAAACCAAGCGACGAGATGATCATTGGTGCTTCCCAGGATATGATTATGGCATTGAGGATGGCCAGTCTGATGGCCAAAACCGATACCACTGTTTTGATTCGAGGAGAAAGTGGGACTGGCAAAGAACTTCTCGCTCGAGAAATACACAGGTTGTCAGGGCGATTTGGACCATTTGTGGCCTTGAATTGCGCTGCCGTATCAGAAGGTGTGGCCGAAAGTGAACTGTTTGGCCATGAACGCGGTTCATTTACAGGCGCAGTATCCCAACGTCAAGGCTGTTTTGAGCAGGCAAACAAGGGCACGCTCTTCTTGGATGAAGTTGGTGATGCATCTGCTGCATTTCAAGCCAAGCTGTTGCGTGTGCTGGAGCGCAATGAATTTACACGTGTGGGTGGACAACAACTTGTCCATAGTGATGTGCGGGTGATTGCTGCTACAAATTGTGACATCGAATCCCAGATCGGTACAGGTCACTTTAGGTTGGACCTGCACTATCGTTTGGGTGCTGTAACGATTGGCTTGCCACCCCTGCGAGAGCGCCGTGAAGATCTACCCGAAATTATCAGTAAAATGGTGGGGAAGCTGAATGGGCAATTGCGTAGGTCGGTCAAAGGGGTGTCGCGCGGGGCCGTTGAACAGATGCTGGCCTATGATTGGCCAGGCAACTTGAGAGAATTGTATCATGTTTTGCACCGTGGTGTGCTTCTTTGTAGGCAAGAGGTGGTCGATGTCGAGCATCTGCAGGGGGTTGGTGAAGGAAATGTGCAAGGAGATTTGGTGCATATCCCAACATTGTCCGAGTTGGAAGAGACGCACATTGCCCAAGTTTTGGACATTACTGCAGGAAACAGGGGACGGGCTTGCGATCTGCTGGGTATTTCGAGGCCAACATTGCGACGTAAGCTACGCCAGTATGCATTGGAATTGGAGGCAGTTCCGGCTTGACTCTGAGGGCTTGTGGACCCATAATATGTCTGCATGTTGGCGCATCTGTCGTTTGTTTGGTAATGTTGGCGTTATTCTATGAATGAAAAGGAGTGGTATCGTATGGGGTTCCTGATGGACTTGGTGTGTACTAAAACTGGGAAATCGTATGCAAAAGATAGGCTGTGGAATTTGAGCGATGTTGGAGCCCCACTGTTTGCACGGTATGACTTGGATGCTGTAAAAAAAAAGGTGAAACGTGAAGACCTTGTTGGCCGTATCCCCACCATGTGGCGATATGAAGAAGTGATGCCCGTTGAGGACATGCAATATTGCGTAAGTTTGGGTGAGGGTTACACGCCTTTGTTGCAGGCCTCTTCGTTGGGACGAAAAATAGGCGTGCCAAATCTTTTTGTGAAAGAAGAGGGTGGAAATCCAACGGGTTCTTTTAAAGCTCGGGGCATGTCGGCAGCCATCTCGCGAGCGGCAGAATTGGGGACGCGAGCGATTGCGATCCCATCGGCAGGCAATGCGGGCGGGGCAACTGCTGCATATGCGGCTCGTGCGGGGTTGTCTTCGCATATTTTTATGCCAAAGGATGTGCCACCTGCAAATTATGTCGAGTGCGTGGTTTTGGGTGCTCATGTAGAACTTGTTGATGGCTTGATTTCGGATTGTGGGAAGATGGTTGCCCAGCGCAAAGAAGCCGAAGGGTGGTTTGATATCTCTACCTTGAAAGAGCCTTATCGGGTTGAAGGCAAGAAGACAATGGGATATGAGTTGGCCGAGCAATTTGACTGGGAACTGCCCGATGTGGTGATTTATCCAACGGGTGGCGGGACAGGGCTTATTGGTATGTGGAAAGCTTTTGACGAGATGGAGCAGTTGGGATGGATTGATGGCAAACGGCCCCGCATGGTTTCTGTTCAAGCTGCTGGCTGTGCGCCCATTGTGCGGGCATATGAATCTGGCGCTGAGGCAGCTGAACCTTGGCTGGATGCTCAAACTATCGCGTCGGGGCTTCGTGTTCCTGGTGCAGTGGGTGATTTCTTGATGCTCAAGGCCATTCGTGAAAGCAATGGCTGCGCGGTTTCTGTTACCGATGAGGAATTGATGGCCTGCGTTCCTGAAATGGCCAGTGCGCTGGGCATATTTCCAGCTCCTGAAGGGGCCGCAACACTTGCAGGATTGAAGAAGTTAATTGCCCAAAATTGGGTGAACGAAACAGATCGCGTCGTGTTATTCAATACAGGAACGGGTTTGAAATATATCGAACTTTTCCAGTAACTTGAGGTTGTTTATGACGCCAGATGAATTGGGACGGATGCTTGCGCTTGTTGGTGCATATTTGCCTTCGGCGGTAAGGGCGCGTTTTTTTGCCGTATTGCCAGAAGCGCTCCGCAATATTTCTTTGCGACAGGTCGATCAGGTTCGAGACTTTGCCCGTGATCAGTTGTCATTGGTTGAGCAGATACTTCTTAGTGATTTGGAAGCACACTTTGGGGATGGAGAAGTAACCGCTGAAATTAACGCGCTTCCGGTGCGCGTTGCCGATGTGTTGGCACTGGTTTTGCGTCCTGTAACCGTTTCTCAGCACGCAGATATTGTTCGACGATTGCCGGACGGTTTGCAAAGTGAAATTCTACATCTCATAGCGGCTCAAAATTGGGCAGTTTGGGAACGTCGGTTAGGGGGGGCAGAGTTAGAGATGATGGTTGCTTTGCGCGACACCCTTGGGCTTTCTGATTTTGAAGCCTCCCCCGAGTTTGTATCCGAAATCTTGCATCATATTCAAAACCCAGCTGATGTGCGTCGAAATTTAACGTATATGTACGAAAAAGACCCCGATTCGACGGGGTATATACAGAATCATCTGTATGGTTTTGAATCGCTTGTTAAACTGCCAGACCGTGAGCTTCAGCGTGTGTTACAACGTGTAGATCATTGGGATCTCATATTGGCCATGCGCTCAGCACCCGCTAATATGCGGCGAAAGATTTTAGGCAATCTGTCTGAGCGACGTGCGGCACTTTTTGAAGATGACGAAACCACGCTCGAAGAAGTTGACGATGCTCAGGTTGAAATGCTCCAGCATCAAATTTTGGATCGGGCACGTTTGTCATACGAAGCGGGGGACCTGCATACCTATTTGGGGTCTATTGCGGGCCAAGAAACCGACATTGATTTGGCCGGGACCTCCGATGAAATACCTCTGTCTGTGGGAAAACCGTACACCCAACCTAACAAAAAGCCTGAGCAAAGAAGGTATGGTGTTGGGGGGCTATTGGTTCTTATTGTTTTGGGAGTGGGGTATGGTGTGGTCTACTGGTTTGGACACTCCCAATCGTCACAAACAGCATCTGGGCATGGCAAAGCTATTGTGGCTGATGAAGAGGAAGACTTTGAGGCTGTGTCTCCAAGGAAGTCTAAGAAGGCAATGGGTAGGTCATCGCAACTTGGAAATGCCGCAATATTGTCAGGAAAAGCACTATTAATGACAGGAGAGGCTATTCGGTCGTTAGACGAAAACAGTCTTAAATCGGGTGATCGAATCAAAACGGAATCAGATGGCAGGGCCTCTGTTGCTCTATCCAATGATGCAGGGCAACTCCAGGTGGAGTCTGAAACTGAAGTACAAATTGGCCAGACCGATGAAACCACAACAGGACCGCCTCGGTTGGATCTGCGCGTTGGTAATATTTGGGTAGAAGTGCAGGATCCGACATTGCAGGTGACCTCACCCCTTGCCGAAGTGACGGGGTCTAAGGGCGCACTTTATCACCTGCGGGTCACCTTGAATGCGACAACGATATTGTCTGTGCATGGGGGGACTGTGTGGGTGCAGGTAAGAGACGGTGGTGGCTTACATGTTTTAGGAATTGGTGAACGGCTGCGGGTTGAAACAAATGGTGATGTAGGTCGAGATAGGCATACTGAAGTATCCAAGTGGATTGGCACACAAGAATGAAGTTTCTGTGGGTTTGTGCCGATGGTAAAGTAATGCCAACTTTCTCGTATTGGAAATCAAGGAGGTGTAAGCCGTGAAACAGAGACATACACTTCGTATTTTGTTTTTTTTAGTTGGGTTTTGTTTTCTCTCGCCAATTGAAGCGGCAAAAGAAACCATATTTGGCCTTGAAAAAGTTGTGATTACGGGTGTCTATGACCCAAATGCACAACCAGAACGCCTACTTTTGGTATCGGGAAGTTTGCAGCTTGTAGGGATGGGGCGTGATGGGAATACCTGGCAAACTCTGACATATATTCCACAGAGGCCTGCGGCACCACGCTCAGACCATGGCACGTTTAAGCGGGTTGGAAATCAGCTCATCTTTTATTCGTATATTACTTTTAGTCAGTTTATAGGCACAATTCAGCCCGATGGGGAACGCTTGTTAATTGATCGGTTTAATGCCCGCTCAGGTAAGCGTCAACAGGAAGTTTGGTATTTGGTGCGTGGTGGGCAGAACTTATAATCTGATTTTTGTAATCAAAGCGCGGGCAAGTTTACTTGCCCGCGCTTTTTTATGTTTGGTGAACCATGTTTGCCGCGTTGAAGCCACTGCGAACGGCGCTTTCAATGGTCGGTGGTAAGCCCGTATCAACCCAATCACCTGCCAACAGGAGATTGGGATGGCGGGTCTTTGTTTGGGGAGCGTATTCGCCCAGGGGAAGGGTTTGGGTCGCACGATGTTCGCAGATGACCCGGCCATGTAGGAGCGTTGCTGAAGTCGCCAATGGAGAAACAGATTGGAACTCACGATGTGCCAAAGAGATGAGGTCTTTGTGAGGGATTTTGGCGAGAGCCCGGGCAGCGCTTGCAATGAGCGTCATATGACCTTGCGAGGCTTGATCGTGTTGGCCATAAAGTTGAGCTTTGTTAAATGCCCATTCCATTTGAGTGCCGAGCATGCCAACAAGGGGCGATTCTAAACACGGACGGTCATACCAAAGGTTGACCGAAAGAATGGGCGATGGGCGATACTTGGAGAGTCGTTGTAACAGATCTGAAAAAGGGTCTTGGCGCAACAAGGTTGACAATGCTTGTGGTGGAAGTGCACAGATGACAGCATCGGGTGCGTGTATTTGTCCGTTGGCAAAATGTACGCGGACTTTTTGGGCAGAAGAGACTTCAATTTGTGTGGCAGAAAGGCCCAAATTAAGAGTCTGGTCGCTCTTTTTCAAAAAAGCCTGTGCCTTGGCTGATAGAAGGTTGCTCAAGCCCACTTGTGAGTACCCTAAAAGTGCACCATCTGATGAAGAGAAAAAACCTTCTACTAAGACGGCTTGCAGATGTTTGGCTGACGCTTGGTTTGGGGATTCGTTAAGCGCAGCCAAACACAAAGGGTTCCAGAAGACTTCCTGCATTCGTTTCGTTTGTTTGCATTGCGTCAACCATTGTGTGACCGACAAAGTTATAGGGAGATCTTTTCGAAGTTCGGCGTTCATTTTTCGCAAAGAGAGAACATCTCTCAGCCCAACAGCTTTAAAGCGTAAAAACCCGACCAATACATTCAGGGGTGGGGGAAGAGATTTGGAGAACCGAAGGGTAGAGACCCCTTCTTTGGGGTGACGAAATTCAATCTGGAATTCATCTTGAAAAACGATATCTTCATGTGCCCCAAGCGTTTCAAGCAATTCCAGCGTTGCGTGATAACATTTCATGAAGAGATGTTGCCCATTGTCGACGGTGTCGCCAGTGGTTGGATCCGTAAATGAAAATGCGCGCCCTCCCAATGTTTGACGCCGTTCTACAAGCCTAACCCTATGGCCCAGTTGGGTTAGCTTGATCGCCGCTGCCAAACCTGCAAATCCGCCGCCCAATACGACCACGCTTTTCACGACCTTTTCCTTTTGCTATGAAACCAACTGCCACTCCAGCACTTTAGTGCGATGCCCAGTTTATGTGCATTTGTAAGGCGAATTCTGGCATCGAAGATGTTGTATCGCTTTTTTTCTATTTGGTTTAGCAGTTCTGCGTAAATCTTGCCCATAATTTCTGCGGGAAACAATTGTGCCCGGTCTTCGACGGGTAAAAGACGCTTGGCCTCCTGGTAGTAATGATGGGCGCGTGTGGCTTGAAATGCCATGAGATCGGCAAAAGCTGTGTTGTTTCTCTGAGTGGCCAGATCTTTCTCTGTGTAGGAAAACTTCTCTAAATCTTCGGCGGGAAGATATATGCGATTCTGCTGATAATCCGTGTGTACATCACGTAGAATGTTGGTTAATTGGAGCGCGAGCCCAAGATTGATGGCATAGTCTTTTGTTTGAGGATTTGTATAACCAAAGATCTCTATACAAATCAGTCCCACAACAGAGGCAACGCGGTAGCAGTACTGATACAGATCTTCAAAGGTATCGTACCGGTTTTGTGTGAGATCCATTTCTACACCGTCGATTAGCGCAAGGAAGTGTTCTTTGGGAATTGGAAAGTCTTGGAGGATATTCTGGAGGTTGCAGGCAATGGGGTGAGTGGGATTACCACCATAACAGGCATGGAGTTCGGCTCGCCAGAGATCGATGTCCCGTTTTGCACGGTCTGGCGATGGTGCATCGTCAATGATGTCGTCTGTGTGGCGGCTAAACGCGTATGCTGCAAATATCGCCTCCCGCTTGTTTTTAGGAAGAAAAACAAAGGCATAATAAAAGTTGGTACGCGCCGCCTTAACCAGTTGGGCTGTGTGCTGTTTTAGGTTCATGGTTTGTGCCAGATAAAAGGCCAGAAAGCTTTGCATAAAAAAAGTGGCAAATCACTTTTGTGTACTTTGGGCCGGTGCCGAAAAATATCGTAATCATTTTTGGGGATTTTTTGCAAAATATCCATTCCTCCAAGCCAGGTCAGTCGCAATTCGTAGCGTAGACGGCCACGTACCTGGGAAAGCAATGGATACCCCTCTTGAAATAGGCGCTCTGTGTGCTGGATGAGATGCGCGAGGAGATCCTTGAAATTAGGGGTTAGGCGTTGTTGCCTCAGGTCGTCTTCGGAGACACCAAAGTTTGCCATATCTTCTTTGGGTAGATAAATGCGGTTTTGAGAAAAATCTATTGCAATGTCTTGCCAGAAGTTGGCAAGTTGTAGTGCCGAGCAAATGGCATCGGATTGTTGGGCGGCCTGTTCTGTGCGGTAACCGAATAGATGGAGAATCAAACGACCCACTGGATTGGCCGAATAAACGCAATATTGATGGAGTGCATCTAGGGTCTCGTGGCGACTTTGCGCCACATCCATTCGAAAGGCGGTAAGCAAATCTTTCAGCAATTTTATGGGGATTTGTTGTGTTTGAATGGTGTGTGCGAGCGCCGTGAATATGGGGCCTTCTGGGTTTGTTAGGCAAGTGTCGAGGCGATATTCCCAAGTTTGCAGTTCTGTTAATCGCTGTGCCGACGTCAGGCCGGGTTCATCGGCAAAGTCGTCTGCTGTTCTTGCAAAAGCATATATCGCGTGAACGTGAGGGCGCAGACGTTTGGGGATGAGCAAGGAGCCAACCGGAAAATTTTCGTAGTGTGCTTGGGTAAGATTTTGACAATGCGTGTAAGCATCGTCTATGGAAATGGACGTATGATCGTTTGTTGGCTGTGTCTTGTTCATGTATTTCATAGTAGGGCATAAGGTAATATATCGCGTCCTAATCAGCAATTTCTTTCCAAAACTGAATTGGGCTTTTGGCGTGTTTGCCGTATATTGAGACAAGTTTTAAAAAAATCTCTATGGGAGTGATTCAATGGGCAAGCAGTCAAAAATAAAAGTGTTGCCACCTGACCAAGAGGGCACACATGAGCATCAGTTGCACCTCTATTATGGGTTTGGAAAAGGAAAAACCACCTGCTGTATGGGGTTGATCTTACGGGCATTGGGAGCGGGGCATCGCGTGGCTCTTGTGCAGTTTGACAAAGGGTATGACGGCGAAAATGAACACTATGCCGAACGACGAATTTTGCGTGCATTAGATGGCATAGACTTGGTCCCTACCGGATGTGAACGCATGATGCCTGATGGTTCGTTTCGGTTTGGGGCGCAACCTGAGGATCTTGCTGAAGCGCAACGCGGTTTAGAAAAAGCGCAGGCCTTTATTCGTGATGGACTGTATGATCTTGTTGTGTTAGACGAATTTTTGGCTGCTGTTGCTTATGACCTCTTGGAGCAGTCTGATGTGATGGACACGGTGGAGCTTTGGCAACAAACACGCTCTTGCGAACTTGTTTTGTCTGGCCATAAGGTTTGGGATAGTTTGGTGTTACAAGCCGATTTGGTAACAGAAATGCGCAAGGTTAAACACTATTATGCCAAGGGTGTGCCAGCCAGAGCGGGTGTTGAATTTTGATATTGGAGACCTGTGCATGAGTGCATTTTTTTTTGTGGGCGTTGGTGGGGCATTGGGCGCTGTCTGTCGCTACGGGCTATCTCTTTTTGCCGCCCGGATATTGGGCGTTGAATTTGCCTGGGGAACGCTTGGGGCAAACCTGTTGGGATGTTTGTTGATTGGTTTTGCACTTGCGCTCGCAGATGCACGCATTATCCTTGGCCCTACAGAACGTCTTTTTTTCATTACTGGATTTTTAGGGGCATTGACGACGTTTTCGACTTATGCGCTAGAGAGCGTTCTCTATGCAAAGTCTGGTGCGTTTTTGACAGGTTTTCTGAATTTGTTCGTAAATCATTTCTTCGGGATTGCTTTGGTGCTATTGGGGCTTTGGGTCGGTGGGCGTGTTGTGGTTTTCATGGGGGGGGCGGGTGAGTGATGGGTGGTCGGTTACTCAGCAAAGTATAATTTTTAACCCAAAGGTGAAGAACCGGATAGCATTTGCTATCCGGTTCTTTTTTGTTATTTATACTTGGCTTTGAGCGTTTTGCCTTGCTCGGCACTTCGGCAAGCCAGATCGAGAATGTGGATAGGACGCCTGGACCATTCGGGGGTGATGATGAGGTCTTCGCCTTTGGATAGGTGGTTGGCCACATTGCCATAATATTTGGGATATTGGCTGGGTGGGTTGTCACCTGTTGTGACTATCTTGCGGTTCCCTTTCATCTGAATGATTTCATAGGTGCGCCCGTCAAACAGATAGGTACCTGTTGTCCCAGTAATTTCGAGCCAACTCTTCTTTGCATTTGAAGCCATGCTCGACATGGTCAAGTTGATCCATTTTCCATTGCTGAACCGAACCACAGCGGATGCTTCGTCTTCGTTGGTGTCCTTTTTCCAAGCGGTTTGCTGTGCCCAATACCCATTGTGTGCAAAGCCAGTCACTTCCGAAATCTCCCCGCCCAAGATCTGGAGCGAATATTCCAGTAGGTGCACACCCCAATCGTAGAGGATACCCCCCGAGATTGATTTGCTGCTTCGCCACCAATCACCTGGTTTGCCATATCCGCCCATATGGGCTTCGATGCGGTAGATTTCACCAATCACTTTGCGTTTGTGGATGTTCTTGAGAGCCTCAAGCACGCAGCCGTCCCAGTGGCGATTGTGATAGGTTGACAGGAGGAGTTTTCGCTTTTTTGCTTCCCGAATCATGGCATCGCATTCGGCGGTGGTAATGGCCAACGGTTTTTCACTGATGACATGTCGCCCTGCTCGCAAGCATTGCAGTGCGATTTTTGCATGGGTATTGTGTGGTGTGATGATGACAACCAAATTGACATCAGACTCTTGGAGCATGTTGTCTACTGAACTGTAAGTTTGTATACCGGGAAATTCTTCTTCTGCAACTTTGAGACGGGTCTCATCGATTTCGGAAACCGCAACCGGCGTCATACCTGCGCGTTTCATGAATGTCAGATGTTGGCGGCCCATGTTAAAGGCACCACCATAACCGATGACGCCTACTTTGATATCCCGGGCTTGCTTAAATGGAGGCATGGAAATTTCCTTTTCTGTGATTGTGTTGAATTATCCCTTACGGGAACTGATGGATCTTTTATTGTGTCAGTCTAGCGTCTTTGAATATTTGTTCGTGTTCTTTGGCCAAGAGGTCGCGTGCTTCATTGTGTGAACGCCATAGGAAAAGTGAAAAACAGAACTGTGGAACGGTGTTGTGATAAGGAAAAAAAAGGAAGCTGTCAAGCTGTTCGCACAAGGGGATCAGGTTTAGAAGGGCTTGCTTTTTCCAATGGGGGTCTTATTTTGACAATATGAACAATGGCAGATCGGCACAACGAAAGAATCTTATGTCACGGGTGTTCTTGTTGTGGTATCGTTTTGGTGATCGTATTGGGATTCCATTTGTATGTTGTTGGTAGTTTTAGCTATGATGTGTGAATTGAAAACCGGAGTTTCTGTTGGTTTTAGGAGGGCTGAGTGGACTTGGATGATGGTGATGTAGATTTGGAGAAAGTTGCAGGTGATTGTCTCTTTACTGAAGGGCCAGCAGCAGATGCGGAAGGAAATCTGTTTTTTTCAGATTCTCCGAATAATCGAATTATGGTGTTGCGTGCCAATGGTGTGGTCGATATTTGGAAGCAGCCAAGCGGGCGAGCCAACGGTATGAACTTTGACCCAGAGGGCAGGTTGGTTACTTGCTGTGCCCAAGGTGAAGGGGGTGCACAAGAAGTTCAACGCTATGAACCAGACGGGTCTATAACCGTTTTGGCATCACATTATGGGGGCAAACGGTTAAACAGTCCAAATGATTTGTGTTTTGATCCTGAGGGCCGAATTTATTTTACAGACCCAAGGTACGGTGATCGGTCAGATTTAGAGCAAGATGAAATGGCTGTTTACCGCATCGAAAACAATGGTGACCTGACACGTGTGATTGATGGTGTTGAAACACCCAATGGCATATTGATGACGCCGGATGGCAGGACCATTTATTTGGTCGATAACAACCCCGATGATAGTGGTGCGCGTACCCTGGTGGCATATGGGTATGAGGCAGAATTCGACGCCTGGTTGCGTAAGGCTGAACTTTATGATTTTTCGCCAGGTCGGGGTGGTGATGGCATGGTGTTGGATTTAGAAGGCAACATTTATTTAACTGCAGGAACTGGTGATTTGGGTGGGGTTTACGTGTTTTCAAATCAAGGTCAGCAGCTCAGCTTTTTGCCAACGCCCGAAACACCTACAAATTGTACTTTTGGTGGACCAGATTTAACCACGTTGTATATTACTGCGAGCACTTCGGTATATGCTGTTGAATGCAATGTACCAGGTTATCTTGCTTTTCCACGTATTTCCTAAAAAAGGGAGGCTGAGGATGAAAATCGGTGTCACACAGATTATCTTGGGCAGCTGGTCGTTGGATGAAACGTTGGACATGTGTCAGGAAGCGGGATATGAGGCTTTGGAACTTGTTTTTGGAGCGGGTCGTGACCCTGACGTAGAGATGAGTGACGACGAAATTCGCGCAGTCAAAAAGAAATGTGATGATGCAGGGGTTGACGTGACCAGTGCAATTGCCTGGTATGAAGACCGGGGCAATCTGCTAAGCCCAGACGCATCGGCAAACGAAGCGGGACTCAAATGCTTGACTCGGGCCATTGACATAGCGCATGTTTTGGATGTTGGCGCAATTTTGTTGCATCCGGGGCAATTGACGGTTGAAGGAACCTATGAAGAAGCATGGGATCGTTTTTTGGGAATGATGAAAGAAGTTGCCCCTTATGCACAGGAAAAGGGTGTGGCTGTGGGCATTGAAAATGTGTGGAACAAATTTCTGTTGAGCCCCCGTGAGAATGCCGAATTTGTCGATGCGGTTGGAAACGATGCCATTGGTGTGTATGTCGATACGGCCAATATGATGTTTTATGGTTACCCAGAGCATTGGATTCGCGGATTGGGAAGTAGAATTAAGCGCGTACACTTTAAGGACTTCGTAAGACGAGACCGCCAGTTTGTGCCATTGATGGATGGCGATACCGATTGGGCGACAATTGTGGCTCTGTTGCGTGAAATTGGATATGATAATTCGGTGATTCACGAAGTGGGTGGGGACCGCGATGTGCAAATTGAAATGGCCAAACGCATGAAACAGATTGTGAGGATGTAATGGCTGACAGCACTAGAAGAGTCGCTGCTATTGATGGTGCTGGGACGATATCGGTTATTGAAGAACCCTTACCGCAGCCCAAACCTGGGCAGGTGCTTGTTGAGGTGAAAGCCAGCATGGTTAGTCCCGGGACAGAATTGGGTGGTGTAAAACGCAGGCGAGAGAACCCAACAGATGGGGGACCTCGTCCTTTTGGTTATTCCAATGCCGGTGTTGTGATTGGGCACGGGGAAGGCTGTGAAGATATTGAGATTGGTACGCGGGTGGCTTGTATGGGTGGGGGATATGCCCAGCATGCCAGCCATGGCTGCGTGCCTCGCAACATGGCTGTTCCGATTCCAGACGGTGTCAGCTACGAACACGCAGCGTCCATTCACCTTGTCGCAACGGGGTTAAATGCTTTTCGCAGAGGCGATTTTCGTTTCAGCGAATTTGTGGGTGTCGTGGGATTGGGGTTGGTCGGGCAATTTACATGTCAATTTGGACGTTTGTCGGGGTGTCATGTGATTGCGTTAGATCAATTGCCTATGCGGTTGGAGAAAGCCCATGCATGTGGTTTGGAGCGAGGGGTGAATATTAAAGAAGAAGACCCCATTGCTGTGGCACCCATTTTTTCTCGAGGTTATGGCTTAGATGGTGCCGTGATTGCTTTTGGAGGAGATGGCACACAAGCTTTTGTAACGCTCACAAAGATGATCAAAAAAGCACCCGATTCGCATTTGATGGGGCGTATTGTTATTGTGGGAGGGGCACGGATTGAACACGGTTTTGCCGCTGCCTTGGGCAACTTAGATGTGCGCAGTGCCGCACGCACGGGCCCTGGTTATCATGACGAAGCTTGGGAACACGGCGCAGATTACCCAGGTGTTTTTATTCAGTGGACAACACGACGCAACATGGAAGAATGCTTGTGGTTTATGGATTCAGGTGGTTTGTTGGTTGAGCCGTTGATCACCCATCGTGTGGCACTTGACGATGCACCCGAAGCCTGTGAAGATTTGATTCAGCACCCCGACCGTGCGTTGGGTGTGGTGTTTTTACCCTGAGACAAAAATGACTGACAGAAGATATCGAGCTGGCGCAATAGGGCACACAGGTAAGGGTAATTTTGGTCACCGCTTGCATATGCCTTATTGCAACTTGGACAATGTAGACTTCATCGCGGTTGCAGACCCTGATAAGGAAGGCAGGCAAAAAGCTGTCGTCGAGACCGGTGCGGACCATGGATATGCCAGTTATCATGACATGTTGGCGAAAGAGTCACTTGATATTGTGAGTGTCTGCCCGCGTTGGGTTGACCAACACGAAGAGATGATTCTGGCTTGTCTTTCGGCAGGGTGTCATATTTACTGCGAAAAACCGATGGCGGCAGATCTGGCTTCAGCAGATCGTATTGTTGCTGCAGCTGGATCCGCCGGCCTGAAGATTGCCGTGGCGCATCAAGGTGTGTATTTGCCTCAAGTACAGGCTGTGCGCGAATGGGTATCTTCGGGGCGCATTGGGAAGTTGTTGGCCTTGGAAGCCTATGGCAAGCAAGATCACCGGGGTGGGGGTGAAGATACTTTGGTATTGGGCACGCACCTTTTTAATATGATGCGCCTATTTGCTGGCAATCCAAAGACGGTTATGGCGCGGGTGGGTAAAGATGGTGCAGATGTTGTCTTGACAGATGCCCAGGAAGCCAATGAACCCATTGGACTTATTGCGGGTGATTTTGTAACAAGCACTTTTCTTTTTGATGCAGATGTAACTGGCCATTTTACGTCACGTCGAGATCAGCCTGGCAAAGGACGTGGGTATGGCCTTGTTCTCATTGGGGAAACCGCGCGGATTGCGATCAATGGGGATGCGGGTTTCGTTTCCATGTTAGAGTCGGATGTATGGACACCCTGGGAAAGTGGGCAAACATGGCGAGACCTAGGTGTGCCCATGGGGTCTTTACAAAGTGATGGCAACCGATTGGCTGTAATGGATCTGATCGCAGCAGTAGAAGAGAACCGCGATCCTATTTCCTCGGCGGATGATGCACGGTGGGCCTTAGAGATGATTCACGGTATTTATGCCTCGCATTTGTCTTCCACGCGGGTTTCGTTTCCATTGGACATACGTACACATCCGTTGGCACATTAGGTGCAAAAGTTGTGCGAAGGGGCATTTTATTATACATTTTATCCCTATCAGATGATTTTGAGTCCATTTTTTTAGGGAGCGTAGGAGATTGTGTCATGAAGATCAATTACAAAGATGAACTTTCTCCAGATTTTCAGGCATCGGTGCTTTTGGCAGGTTGGCCAGGTATTGGGAGTGTGGGCGTGGGTGCGATTGACTATCTGAGGCGCAAGTTGGATGCGAAGCCCATTGCAGAGGTCGATATGCTCTCCTATTTTACAGCTGATGCTGTTGTGGTAGAAAAGGGTGTTGCCAGATTGCCCGACGCACCAACACACACATTTTATAGTGTTCCAGAAATAGAACTGATCATTTTTCAAAGCGAAGCCCAAATTGGTGGGGCGCCAGGCATGGAGTTGATGGAGCTCATTTTGGATTTGAGCGAGAAATGTGGCGTTGAAACTGTGCTTACGTGTGCTTCTTATTTTTTGCCTATTAGCCATAAAGAACCGGCGCAAGTGCTCGGGATCGCAAACAACTCAGAATTTCGAGACCAGTTGTTGCCCCATGGGGTCGAGATTTTACAGCAAGGTTTGGTGTCTGGGCTGAATGGTTTGTTGGTTGGATGTGCGGGGGCGCGGTCCTTAAACGCTGCTTGTTTGATGGGTACGATGCCCCAATATGCAGCGACGATTCCCAATCCCAAAGCGTCGCGTGAAATTGTGCGTGTGTTAGAACGCTTTTTGGGTTGTGATTTGGATATGTCTGAAATTGACGAGGCAGTTGAAAAGATGGAACACACCATGGAAGACATTGAGTCGCAGATTCACAAAGCCTTTTCTTCTATGGAATTTGATCAAGATAGCGAATTAGAGATGGAAGGTGTGGAAGAAGACAAAGTGCCACAATACGTTATGGAACGCATTGAAACTCTATTTGTAGAGGTTTTACAACAGCCCTCTCCGGATCGGTTTCGGGTGAAAGCAAACTTACTAAAGAAAGAGCTTGATCACTGGAATTTGTACCACTTTTATGAAGATCGTTTTTTAGACTTATTTAAAACGGATTCAGAAGGTGGCGGTTGAGTATTATCATTCCGGTTGATATACCTTATACCCTGAACAGAAGTGCTGTTTGGGGTATTTGCTTTCGTGTCGGGAAATAGCTTGCCCTGTGGGGCATTCGAGCCTAAGTTAATGCGGGTTAAACCCAATATTTGAGGCCAGTTGAAAACCAAATTCTAGATTTTTGATAGACGAGGATTTTATGCCAAATATCAAGATTGATCTGTATAGCGACACGTCAACCAAACCAACCCTGGCCATGCGCGCATTTATGTGTGAAGCCGAGGTGGGTGACGAACAAAAAGGAGAAGACCCTTCGGTCAATGCTTTGCAAGACAAAGTAGCCAATTTACTTGGCAAAGAGGCAGCACTTTTGTTGCCATCTGGCACGATGTGCAATCAAATTTCGTACGCTGTTCATTGCCAAGCTGGAGATCTCATTTTAATGGATCGTACCGCACACCCACTTATTTCTGAAGCGGGGGGGGCGGCGGTGTTGGCTCGGGCAACGATGTATCCTATCGATGGCGAAAATGGCATGTTTACACCCGAGCAGATGGATGCGGTGATGGAGACTCCGACTCGGTATAAACCACCTTTCCGATTGGTTTGTGTAGAGCAAACAACAAATAAACCCGGTGGCCGTATTTGGCCATTGGAACAAATTCAGGCTGTGTGCGCGACTGCTCACGAACGCGGGGCATTAACCCACATGGATGGCGCGAGATTGTTGAACGCTACGGTTGCTACCGGGATTGCGGCAAAGGATTATGCAGAGCCATTTGACACGTTGTGGATTGATTTGAGCAAGGGCTTGGGTGCACCTATTGGGGGTGTACTGGCAGGGTCTGCTGCTTTTATCCAAGATGCTTGGCAATGGAAACAACGCATTGGTGGCGCGATGCGGCAAGCGGGTATTATTGCTGCTGCGGGAACGTATGCTCTGGATCATCATGTAGACCGTATGGCCGAAGACCATGCCCATGCAAAACGGTTGGCAGTGGGTATTGCAGGTACGCCGGGAATTGAGATTGATGTGGATGGCGTAGAGACCAATATGGTGCGTTTTGACGTGAAAGGTTTGGGTATCTCTTCTCTTGAATTTGGCGATCAACTTTTGGCAGAATTTGGCATCCGCGTGAGTGCCCCGGGGCCGACTTTGGTTCGCTTAATTCCTCACTTGGGTATTTCGGAAACTGATGTCGATGTGGCTGCGGAAGCAATTCAAGCCTTGGCAAAGAAACTCGCACAATAGGAGGTTGGGGTGAAAACCTATCGGGTGTGTATTTTGGGATGCAGGGCACGGGGAACGTCTGCGGCTTTGGCTTATCATGCCCACCCACGATGTGATATTGTGGGGCTCTGTGATTTGCTACCCGAAAGACGTGATGAATTGGGTGATCGGTTGGGTGTGGCTGCGCGATTTGATGATTTGGATGAGATGATGCAGCACATACAGCCCGATATTGTCGCCATTCCGACTGGGACTGAATTTCATTTTGAACTGGGAATGCGGGTGGTCGAATATGGGGCACACATTGATATTGAAAAACCGCTTTGCGCGACCTTAGATCAGGCCGATGCTCTCCTTGTTAAGGCCAAAGAAAAAGGGGTGCAAATTGCCGTACATCACCAGGGACGATCAGGTGCTGCTTTGCAGGCAGTTTCGCGCGCGCTGAAAGCGGGAAAAATTGGACGATTGCGTCAGATATTGGGTAGTGGAAAAGGGTACTATGGCGGGTATGGCTTGATGAATATTGGCACCCATTCGATCAATGCTATGTTGGAACTGACGGGGCCTTGCTCGCACGTGATGGCTGACATTCGTACAAATGGCGTGCCTATTGGACCAGAAGATGTACTGCCTTCACCAAGTGGCATGGGCATTATTGCCGGTGAAGACATTACAGCAACCATGACTTTTGAAAATCGCGTCACGGCTATTTTGACCCAGCACCGGTTTCCTGAAATGGATTCGACCGCTCATGGGTTTGAAGTATTTGGTACTGAAGGCCGTCTTTTTTGGCACAACTCGGGTGCTTGGTTCAAATCAACAGCCCATAGTCATCCTGGATCGCCGGGGGCAGATTGGGAAACCTTGCCCTTTGTTTATCCTGAGCATTATCACGCTAACAATGAAGCGGCAGCCGATGAATACCTTTATGTAGATGAATATATTAACGCACTGGATGAAGATAGGCCTCACGCCTCCAGCGGCCAAGAAGGTTTGCATGTGATGGAGATTATGATGGCCATTTTTGAATCGGGTGCTTATAGGCGGGCTGTAGCATTGCCCCAACAAGATCGTGAACATCCGTTGGTTAAATGGCGTAATGATGCAGGGTTAGGGGAGTTGGTTGAGATGCCCAGGGCATATGGTGCATGGTTAGATGTTGAAGGTAAACGTTTGGGTTGGAACAACCTTGAACGGCAACATCGTGTTAAACGGATCTGATAGGCATTGATACGATGTTCAAAACCTGCGGCAATGTTGAGATTATGGCTCACATAGTTTATAGCTGGTAAGCGTGTTGGTTGAGATAACCAAGGAGGTAGACTTTTGTTCAAGAAGGTTTTGAGAACCCTGACTGTCATTTCTATTGTTTGTTGGGGTGCTAATATTGGGGCTGAAGAAGGACGCCTGACTATTTTGCATACAAATCAACTGCATGGCCGCTTTCAACTGATGATGAAAGTGGGGGCACTCAAAAATCAGGTACAAAGTGAAACTGGGGCGGTTGTTTTGCTTGATGCAGGCAATGCATTTTCGCCACAAGAAGCTGTTTTTGAACACCCCGATGGAAAAATGTCACCTACAGTGGATATCATGACCCGTGCGGGTTACGATGCTTGGGTATTGGGGAAATACGAAACACAAACAGATGCCAATTTTTTAAACCAAGCCTTGCGAGGCGCTCAATTTTCTGTGTTGGGTGCCAACTTGCATAGACTACAGAACGGGCGCTTTCTATTTCAAGTGCAACCCTACGCGGTGATACAGGCAGGTGGTTTGCGTGTTGGCGTCTTAGGTTTGGGAACGGGTGCTGCAAGCATTGGGTCTGGGGACGCAGTATTGGCAGCACGGTATTATGTGCCATTTTTGAAACAGCAAGCCGACGTGATTGTTCTATTAACCCATTTGGGGTTCGAGGCCGATTCGACTTTGGCTATGGAGGTTCCTGACGTTGACCTCATTGTGGGGACTTATTCTGAGTTGTCCTCGGAGAGTAATTCCCAAATTAACGGGGTAACCATTCGGAATGCAGGACCCTGGGGGCAGTCTGTGGGGCGTGTGGATCTGCAGATCAATCAAGGGGTTGTGACCGTGCAAAGCACACAACTCATACCCTTGGATATTCCTGTCGGATCTATTGATGCGATGACGGTTGCTTTATCTGAGTGGACTTTGCCTTTGCTTGGTGAACGGATGTCGGTAACAGCCGCATTGGGCAATTCTGCTGGTGGGTTTGGTGCCTCCATAGGACAAGCAGGCGCTTTTGGGTATTTGGTCGCGGATTTGATGCGGTCTGTAGCGGATGCAGATATAGCCCTTGTTTCGGCATTGTCTTTAGATTCTGAATTGCCCGAAGGCGCGATACGCGTACAAGATCTTTATCGCGTTTATCCCCCAGATCATCACCTTGTGGTCGTAGAGATGCGGGGTGAGGAAGTGAGTCGTCTCATGGAAGAAGGGTTGGATGATCTGACAGCATTCTTTTATCCTTCAGGTTTGCAGGTGGTTTATGATTTGACAAAACTGAAAGGGCAACGCTTGGTGTCTTTGGCAGATGGTGATCGTCGTCCGTTGAATTTGCGCAAGACTTTTAAGGTGGCTGTGGAAAGTGGTGTGGCTCAGTTTATGACAAAAGAAAAAGTATCTGCGAACGAAAAAGTTCGTAACCTCGTTGCCAAACACATCCAAGAAGCTGGTGTGATTCATGGGCGGCTTGATGACCGATTGCAGGAGCGATAATGGACGTGTTTGATGAACCTTTGTTAGAGATTGAAGAACCGCCGGGGCCGCCACTGGAGAAAGTGTATAACTTTTATGTGACTGTGGCTGGTGGCATGGAAGATGTGGCGGTGGCGGAAATTAAAAAGAAGTTGGGCAAAGTTTCTGACTTGCATGTTGCACGTGGCCGACGGATGAGCCGCGTTTTTTTTCATTATGAGCGCAGTCCCAAAAAGCTTTTGGAATTGCGGGCAGTGGCCCAAGTATATGCTTTGTTGGCCAATATATCCGGCGTAACAGTTGGGCAACCTGGACTGTTGCGCGTTGCTCAGCGTGTAGGCCAAGTCGACTTGGTTCCCGCAGCTGTTTTACACGACATCCTTCATGGTGTTAAAGAAGGGGTGGGGTTTCGGCTGTCGTGTACCACGGGTAAAGGCCATCGGTTCTCGGTGAGTGCATTGCACCAAGTTGTGCAAACGGTTTTGACACTGAAATATGAAATTGATGACAGTGTGAGCCGGCCTTATGTGTTGCACTTACGTGTGGAAGGGAACCGGGCGCTTTTTGGTTTGCAATTGGTTACACAACGAGAAAGAGAACGGGTGCATTATCCGATTCAGGCACGGGGTGATTTAGAACCTTCGGTTGCTTATGGTTTTGCGCAATTGCTTCGATTGACCTCCCGTGATATTGTGTTGAATCTCAACTGTGGGGGGGGGCAGACATTGATTGAAGCAGGTTTGTCTCAGATGCCTGGTTATTGGATTGGTTTGGATTATTTTTTAGACATTGTGCGTGGGATGAGGGAAAATGCAGTTTCTGCCAATGTTTCTGCTGCGGGTTTGATCGGTGAGGGAACGGCATTGCCCATTGTCGATGGCGGTGTAAACAAGGTCTTTGGCAATCTTAGCCCGCGCAAAGGATCACCTCCTATTACACTATTTCATCTTTTTTCTGAATTGGTGCGCGTCATCCGGCCGGATGGACAAGCCTTTCTCGTTTTCGAAGACAGGCAAGTCTTTACACGGATGTTAGAAGATTTTCCGCGCCTGAAAGTTATACAAAGACGGCCTTTGCATTTGCAAGGCAAACATCTTGATCTTTTCATTTTACAACGGCAATAAGATAAGGGGAAGTATGCCCAGTTTATCCGTTTCTACCTGGAGCTTGCACCGACAACTTGGACGTGCCTGGTATGTGCCGACCCAGCAGGGGTTAGAAAATAAAAGTGATCAGACTGATCGGGTCGAGCTGATGGAGATCCCAGCTTTGGCAGCATCGCAAGGCATTGATCAGTTAGAGGTCTGTCACTTTCACTTCCCGTCTGTTGACGCCGGTTATTTGAATGAGTTTCGTTCTGAATTGGTCAAACATGGCGTGACGTTTTACAGCTTATTGATTGATACGGGTGACATCACGCACCCCAATGATGGACAACGTGTGGACGAATTAAATTTGATTAAGCACTGGATTGATGTGGCAGGTTTGTGTGGCGCACAGGAGGCGCGGGTGGTTGCGGGTGAGGCAGAGGCAAGTAATGAAGCGCTTGCTTTGAGCGCCCAAAACTTGGGGGTGTTGGCAGATCATGCCCGATCTAAAGGGGTAAAGGTTTCGACCGAGAATTTTAAAAAATTGACCCAACGCGCAGCCTCTGTGCTTGAAATTTTGGATCGGTGTGAGAGCGATTTGGCATTGTGCGCTGATTTTGGCAATTTTAAGGGTGAGACCAAGTATGATGATTTGGCGGCCATATTGCCCTACGCAACCACCGTGCATGCTAAAGGTGATTATGAGGCAGGGGTATTACAGCAGGCAGACTTTTCTCGATGCATGTCTTTGGCACAATCTGCGAAATTTGACGGCCCTTATGTATTGATTTTTTCCGATGCTGGAGAAGAGTGGCCGTATTTAAATGCACTCAAAGACGAAATTGTGACCTACTTTTAGGTATGTTAACACACCGACACCATAAACCCGACAGACCGTGGCGTGCTCGTTTGCACGAAGTCATATTTGAAGCAGAAACCCCTACTGGGCGCTGGTTTGATGAAGTGCTCATCGCGTGCATTGTCGCGAGCGTTCTTGTGGTGATGTTTGACAGCGTGAAAAGCTATCGCGATGCGTGGGGTGATAGCTTTCAGATATTGGAGTGGGGGTTTACCTTTCTTTTTACTGTAGAATATATCTTGCGATTGATGAGTGTTGGGCGTCCGTTGGTTTATGCCCGTAGTTTTTTTGGAGTCGTGGACCTGCTGGCTATTTTACCAACCTATGTCAGTCTCATCTTCCCTGGGAGCCATTACTTTTTGGTGATCAGATTGTTGCGTGTTCTGCGCATTTTTAGGGTGCTCAAAATTGTGCAATACGTAGGGGAAGCAAACCACCTCATGCAGGCTTTGCGTTCCAGTCAGCGAAAAATCACGGTATTTCTTTTTGCTGTTATGACACTTGCGGTTATTTTTGGATCGATTATTTATGTCGTGGAAGATGAAAAAGATGGGTTTACCAGCATTCCTCGCAGTGTGTATTGGGCGATTGTCACTTTGACAACTGTGGGTTATGGTGATATATCACCAAAAACAGATTTGGGCCAAGCCATTGCGGCTGTGATCATGATTTTTGGTTATGGTATTATCGCGGTGCCCACAGGTATTGTGTCTGCGGAGTTTGCTCAATTGGGGCGTTCTACCGCGCCTGTATCAACTCAGGCTTGTCCTTCTTGTGGGTGTGATGGCCACGATGTCGATGCCGTTCATTGTAAACTCTGTGGTGGGAAATTGGGGAATGAAACATGAAAAAGGTAACTGCTGGCTTGTTTGGACTTTCACATCCTCATTCGGTTGCGCACTTGAAAACTCTGATTCAATCAGATTGGGTGGATCGCATTTTTTTATTTGATGAATCACCCGATGTGATTCAAAGTGTTCAGAAAGCACACGGCAAGAAAGTTGAAGCGGGTTATTCTGATTTGGATCAGATGCTTGAGGCAGAGGAAATTGATTTTGGCATTGCCTGTTTTCGAAATGATCTGAATGCTGAATTGTGCGTGCACTTATTGCGAGCAGGTTTACACGTTATCAGTGAAAAACCCATTGGGCATACTGTGGCCTCGGTTGAGACTGTTGTGAAGACGGCAAAAGACGCCCATCGTGTGTTGAGCGTGATGTATCAAAACAGATATCACCCGACAACACAAGAGGCTAAAAAGTTGATTCAAAGTGGCGTAATTGGCGATGTAACGGCGTGTGAATCGCGGATGGTGACATCTCAGGTACAATTTCGAAATCCTAAACACTGGTTATTTAATAAGTCACAATCGGGTGGTGGTATTTTGTCTTGGTTGGGTTGTCATTATATTGACTTGATCACGTATATTTTGGGGCAAGACATCGTGCAAGTTTCGGGCACCGTTGATACGCTCAGCGGAGAAGATATCGACGTAGAAGATGTGGCATCGCTCACTTTTCGATTTGCCAACGGTGCTTTGGGCAGTATGCAGGCTGGTTATCAATTGGCTGTTAGTGGGCCTGGTTATATGGGGCCAAGTTACGATACATATATCGGCTTTCGGGGCAAGTTAGGGCGCGTGTTTTGGGAGCCGACAAAAGCCCCACCCGAATTGCACTTAGAATCTGTTGCAGAGGGTTGGAAAACGGCACCGCAACGGTCTTTTTCGTATGCGTTGCCACAAGTGGATGCTTATGGTGGGGCCCATGGATTGGCTTTTATTGATGATTTTATTAAAGCGATTCAAGGAGAGGGTGAACCCCCGACAACGGGTGAAGACGCACTCAAGATTGCGCGTATTGTTGAAGCCGTATACACTTCCAGTGCTTCAGGTAAACGAATCGATTTGTAGAGGTGATGGTTTGGCATCCTTACAAACAATCGCCGGTGACCCTATTTGTCCTTTGGGGTTGGCTGGAAATCCTGAGATGGCGGCTGAATGTGTGCCTCTTGCGTTGGATGGCGGATTGAATGCATTTTTCTTTTACAATTTGTCGTTTCAGACACTCATTACAGGTGTGAAAGAGGCTGCTCTGGGTCACCGAGACAGCGTGTTTATTTCGACGGGGACTGAAGATCGAGATGTGAGTGGGGTTAGAAATTACTTTGATAACGCTCGAAAGGCATTGCAGGTAGATACTGTGGATGCCTTTTTTGCTGAATATGTGGCCCCCGGCGATACCTTCGAGGACATAATGGGTGTGTTAGACGAGATACACAAATGGAAAAAGGAAGGGAAGGTGCGGTATGTGGGTGCGTCGGTTCATGATCGGGCATTGGCTTTGCGCTTGATGCAAAGGGGACAGGTTGATGTGTTGATGCATCGCTATAATATGGCGCACCGAAAATCGGAAGATGAGGTTTTGCCATTGGCAGCCCAAGCAGGCATACCTGTGGTCTCTTTTACGAATACGCGGTGGGGGTCATTGCTCAAAGGACATGCCCAGTGGCAGGGGCCCATTCCTTCTGCTGCGGATTGTTACCGTTTCGTTTTGCGTCACGGTGCTGTTAAGTTGGCCTGGACCGCGCCGTGTTCTTCTTCTGAATTGAAGGCCAACCTTTCTGTATTGGATACGCCCCGAATGAGGGGTGGCGAGGTTGCCCAATGGAAAGCCTATGGGGATTTGGTTTATGGAGATGGCACGGATGCATTTGAGACACGGTGGCCTTGAGTCTGATGAGGTTGGCTTTTTCAGGACAGGATTGACATAATAAAGAGCAAGTGGTACATTAAAGGTATCTGAACGCCAAACTCACATAAAAAAGCTACTTTTGGAGGTTGTTATGCCTATTGTTGATTATGAACGTTATTGCAAGATGCTGAATAAGGCACAGACTGAAAATTACGCTTATCCGGCCATTAATATTAGTAATATTGACACGGTCAATGCCGCCATTGAAGGATTTGTGGCTGCCAATAGTGATGGGATTATTCAGGTTTCGACGGGGGGGGGCGCACATACCTCGGGTAATTTGGCCGATTCGGTTTTGGGTGGCATCACCTTGGCCGAACACGCGCACCGTGTAGCCGCTCGTTATGACGTGAATATTGCGATTCACACAGATCATTGCACGACTGATAAGATTGATTCCTTCTTGAAACCACTGATTGCTGAGACTGCACGACGGCGCGCAAATGGTCAACCCAATTTGTTTAGCAGCCACATGTATGACGGGAGTGATCTGCCTCTTGAAGAAAACATGAAACACGCCGTACCTCTGCTTGAGTTATGCCGTGACAATGACATTATTTTGGAAGTTGAAGCGGGTGTTGTGGGTGGTGAGGAAGATGGATTGAACCGCGAAGGCGTGGACGTTGAAAAAATGTATACAACGCCTGAAGATATGCTGGGTGTGTATGAAGCGTTGAGTGGTGTTGAGGGCGCTCGATATATATTTGCAGCTACCTTTGGGAATGTACACGGTGTGTATAAACCCGGCAATGTGGTCTTAACGCCGAAAATTTTGAAAAACGGCCAAGATGCTGTTGTTGAGAAATATGGGGAATCGGCTCGGTTTTGGTTGGTCTTTCACGGTGGGTCAGGTTCTGAACTGGGTGAAATCCGGGAAACGTTAAACTATGGCGTCATTAAAATGAACGTGGATACAGACACCCAATACGCTTTTTCTCGCCCCGTGGCAGATCACATGATGAAAAACTATGATCAGGTGTTGAAGATAGACGGCGAAGTGGGAAGCAAGAGCGCTTATGATCCACGGGCGTGGTTGAAATTGGCTCGGGCCAGTATGGCTGCCCGTGTCGTGAGAGCTTGCGAAGATTTGCAATCTGCTGGTAAATCGATGGGCAAGTAGGTCGGCTGAACTTTGGACTATAAAAAAGGCACTGCAAATCATGCAGTGCCTTTTTTTATTTATGCAATTCTACTGAGCAAGGCACTGCCTTCGAGTCCAGCCATCAAATTGTCAACGGTACGTTGTGCCATTCCGGTGCGGGTTTGGCGCGTTGCGCTACCCAGGTGTGGCGCAATGATAATGTTTTTTAGTTTGAGCAACGGGTGGTCACGGGGCAAAGGTTCGGGTTCGGTGACGTCTATTGCGGCACCGGCAATCCAATCGTTTTGAAGGGCTTCAAGCAAGGCGTCATGATCGACCACACCGCCTCGGGCAAGGTTGACCAAAAATGCCGTGGGTTTCATTCTTTTTAGTTGATCGCGCCCAATCATATGGTATGTTTCATCTGTTAAAGGGGCATTGAGCGCAACATAATCAGATTGGGTTAAGAGGTCGTCTAAGGTTGCATAGGTGACACCCAACTCGGCTTCGGCTTCGAGATTGGGTTTGCGGTTGTGATAGAGGACTTTCATATCAAAACCCGAAGCTCTGCGTGCTACTTGTTTGCCAATATTGCCAAGACCAATGATGCCCAATGTGGTGCTGTGTACTTCATAGCCGATGAGGATACGGGGATCGTAGTGTGTGAATTCTGGGCTGCGTGCAAAGTGATCACCGATCACAATGTTGCGTGCTCCAGCCATCAGCAAAGCGAAGGTCATATCGGCTGTTGCGCCGTCGAGGATGTTGGGTGTATTGCCTACTGGAATGCCTCTGTGTTTGGCATCTTCGAGATGGATATGATCCACACCAACGCCAAAGTTGCTGATCACTTTGATATTGGGCATTTGATCCATCACCTCACCATTTACGGTGATGTGGCCATAGGTGAGCAACGCATCGGCTTTTTGGTATATTTCATCTGTTGGGGTTCCGTGCGACAAGATATGCAAGTTGCAACGCCCAGCGATCATTTCGAGCATTTCTTCGGGTAAATCGACATCAACAATGACTTCGTATGACATGGTCACTCCTTTTGTTGCATACTTGGTTGATTGGATGTTGCAAGATAGGTTAGATGGTCGTGGCAATCAAATAAAAAGGATGGGTGATTGTTTATGAAACAAAAATTACCATACGGTACATGGCCTTCTTCCATTTCTGCAGAACGCGTTGCGTTGGCTGCTCGGCGATTTGGACAAGTGCAAGTTGATCGGGGAATGGTCTATTGGGTAGAAACCCGGCCAGATGAAGGTGGACGAAGTGTGTTGATGCGAAGTGATGCGCATGGTCAGGTATTTGATGTGGTGCCGCATGATTTTAATGTGCGCACCCGGGTGCATGAATATGGCGGTGTGGCATATGTGGTTCACGAGGGTGTTGTTTTTTGCTCGTGCGGTGATGATGGGCGTGTTTATCGTGTGGTGGAGGGAGCGGCACCTGTTGCCATTACGCCAGAGGAAAATGCGCGTTATGCCGATTTTTCTATATCGAACGATGGTCAGGCCGTTTTTTGTGTGCGGGAACGACACGATGTGGGTGTGGAACCTATCAATGATGTGGTTTGTTTGATAGATGGCAAGGTTGCGGTGTTGGCTGAAGGAAATGACTTTTATGCTGCGCCGAGATTATCGGGCGATGGACGTCAGTTGGCTTGGCTGACTTGGCAACATCCCAACATGCCCTGGGATGGTACGGAATTGTGGTTGGCAGATTGGACGGATGGGCAGACAAAAAAACCACGGTGTATTGCTGGAGATCAGGAAGATGCTATTTTTCAACCCACGTGGGGCCAAGATGGGTGTTTGTATTTTGTGTCTGATCGAACGGGCTGGTGGAATCTTTACAGTTGGGATTCGGGAAATACAGCATTGTTGTGGGAGAAAGAAGCTGAGTTTGGACAGCCGTTGTGGTCTTTGGGTATGACGACCTTTGCTGAGACCCATTCTGAACAGTGGGTTTGCACGTATATTGAGCTGGGTTTTGCCAAATTGGGTGTACTTGGTTTACCCGCACAAGATACCCGGTTCATTGAGTTGCCATTTTCAGATTATTCTGGTCTGAGTGCCCAAGGCAACACCGTTGCGTTTATCGCGGGAGACTGGAATAAGACCCTCGCGGTCATCCGATTGGATATTTCAACTGGTGAATACAAAGTCCTAAGGGAAAATGAGGAACAAATAGAAGCGGATACGCTTTCTCGACCCGAGGCCATCACCTTCCCAAGCTTAGACGGTGAAACGGTACATGCTTTTTACTACCCACCAAGAAACGGAACCGTAGAAGGTGTGGACCATGAGAAACCGCCCCTTTTGGTTAAGAGTCACGGGGGGCCCACGGGTGCGAGCACACCGACACTGGATTTGAGTATCCAATATTGGACCAGTCGCGGATTTGCCGTATTGGATGTGAATTACAGAGGCAGTACCGGCTATGGCCGTGCATATCGTCGGGCGTTGGATGGCCAATGGGGTGTGTATGACGTTCAAGATTGTGTGGCAGGGGCACAATACCTTGCCGCGAATAACCAAGCTGATGGCAGTCGCTTACTTATTCGTGGCGGAAGTGCAGGGGGGTTAACAACGCTCTGTGCGTTGGCTTTTTATGATGTGTTTCACGCAGGGGCAAGTCTTTACGGTGTGAGTGACTTGGCATCGCTGGCAAAAATCACACACAAGTTTGAATCACAATACCTCAATCGTTTGATTGGGGGAGAGGACCTTGAGGCCACGTTTCGCGAACGGTCTCCATTGTATCGAGCGAACCATATCTCTGCACCCGTCATTTTTTTTCAAGGTAAAGAAGATCCTGTCGTGCCCCCGATACAGACCCAAACGATGGCAGATGCCTTGTTGCAAAATGGGATACCCGTGGCGTGTGTGATGTTTGATGGGGAAATGCATGGATTTCGAAAGGCAGAGAATATTATTTACGCGCTAAACGGTGAGTATGCGTTTTATGCGGCGATTTTTGGACTGGACTGCCAAGAGGAACTGCCGAATATCAGGATTGATAACTGGCCTCCGTCATAGAACTGTGGTTGCATATCTTTCCAATATATCGTAAATTGCCCAGTGACAAAATGTTAGGGTAATTGTTTGGCCGATGATATACATGGCGTGACGGTGGTCATTCCATGCGCATTGTTTACTGGTTGGAGAGTTTTATGCGTGCTCATGTGCTGGTTTTACTTGTTTTCCTAACAGTCGTGCAGGGGGTCTTTGCGCAGCTTTTGGAGATAAAACCTGTTTCGACGGGTGGAGATCCTGTGGGAACATGGGAAGTGAATCAAGAACCGATTCAGGTATATGCCGCTCCTGAATTATTGGCAACCGTATCTAACTTACAGTTTACGGGTGTGATTTCGGGCCGACTTATTCTCAATGCACAAGGCGGCTATGAGTCAG
The DNA here is from genome assembly GCA_047619225.1 of Candidatus Latescibacterota bacterium. Lineage (GTDB taxonomy): Bacteria > Latescibacterota > UBA2968 > UBA2968 > UBA2968 > JABIFK01. The sequence goes on along the minus strand of JBLHJX010000001.1, from coordinate 31,796 downwards.
ACTATATCACAACATCAACTGCCTCGTTGTCGATTTTGGGCTTGCCACTCGCCATTGATACTGCCGATACCAATCGTTCTATCGGGAGCTATACAATTGCGGATAACATATTGACACTAACGCCGTCGGGTGCGGATACTGTCGTCACTGTGTTGTCCTATTCTGTTAATGGCAATACCCTAACTGTGGTCCAGGACGTCCCTTTAGGCGAGTTTGCTGGCTTAGTTGCGGGGCTTGGCGGTGCACCTTTGGCCGTTTTTGATATGAACAAAGTGAATACTGGATTTACGGGGCCCATAACTGCAGATTTTAATGGCAATGGTACTGTCGATTTTCCAGACTTTATTTCATTTGCTCAGCAATTTGGCAAGATCCCTGGAGATATAGGTTTTGATGCAGTGTTTGATTTGAATAATAGCGGTTCTGTGGACTTTGGTGATTTTATATCGTTTGCTCAACAGTTCGGTTTAAAGACTTAAAAAACTGGCAGTAGGGTGCCCAAGGGGGCTCGTATGAATGTTTTGGTTGTAGATGACGATCCTGATGTACAACAGTTTTTGAAAAACGGTATGAAGGCATTGGGGTGTGAGGTCGTCGAAGTGGCTGCATCGGGTGAAGATGCTCTGGGCAAAGCTGTTGTCCAAAAATTTGATCTCATCACCCTTGATGTGAAGATGCCTGGTGTGAGCGGTTTGGAAATCATATCTGTGGTTCGGGGGTTGATGCCCTGGGCTGTTATTGGCATTGTGTCTGGGTATGTGGAAGAAGTTACGGATCAGGCAAAGGAACATGCGGATCTGGTCTTGGCAAAACCAGTGCATCTGGAAACAATTCAGAAATTGGTTGAACTCACAAGAGAACTTATGAGTAAGCGAGAAGCCATTCGCCAACTCAGTGATCCTCCTCAGGGTGATTAGGAATGTCGGGGCTGTATGGCTGAAGAAATAAATCATTCAAGTGGGCCAGAAGAGGCTACAGAACGCCAAGTGATTACGCTAGACGAAGTCACGATGGAAAGAGGTACTGTCGACTTCTATGACCATGACGGTGTTGTTTCGGGCAATGTTTATCGGGGTGCCGTGTTACGCGGCAATGCCAATCTTGCGATTGAAGGTGAGATTTTGGGTGTGCCAGAAACTCGAAGTGTCATCGAGGTTGCTGGCGATGTTCAAGTGGACGGATCTGTAACGGGTGCCAAAATCACAGCGCGCAACGTGGTTGTTTCTGGCGATCTTTCGGACTGCCAGATTTTGGCTGAAGGGTATTTGGAAGTTCATGGAAGTATGTCTAACTGCCAAATAAATGTGGGATCTCGGGCAAGTTTGATTCGGGGAATGAATCATAAACGTTTGGAAGCTCGGACTTTTGATCAGAAAATTTCAGAACTGACTGTGCAAACCGGTTCGGCAGCACGTAAATTTATACGGGGGTATCCGCAGGTCGATTTGAAAATGGGCAATATTTTGGTGCCCTTAAAGCATGAGCTTCGTGTGCGTTTGGACCAATTTTATTCTGCTATGGGAACCGGTGATGCGCCAAAAATCGATAAGGCCCTGGAAGAGTTTTATTTGAGAGTGGTTGTGGGCATGTTGACCCGCAACAATAAGGTCTATATTAGTCGGAACCCAAGCCGGCAGAAAATCTTCTTGAAGCTGATCGAGGAACTCAGAGTTCATATTAAGAAAATTCGAGATTTAGACAAATTTGGGGAGCAGAAATCAGCGTCGCTCAAAGCAAGCGGTGTATTGCTTAAGCAACTACAAGACCCAGACTTGGAACCGTATGTGCGTGTTGGCAAAATGGTGGGCGATGGTGTGGCCATAACGATCGTTAGGCTCAAGGAGTTTCAGGAAAATTCGAGCGGAACAATTGATATGGATCGTCACATGATTGATGGACGGATGATTCAACCTGAGGAGGGCGAGGGGTTGACTATGGAGGTGCATAGCCCTGGAGGGGTAACATCGATAGTAACACCTCCTGACGGCGGGTTTGTGAATGGAACCTTCTCGGCTTGGGAAGATGATCTTATTTGGCAAACCACATAATGGTTTTGGACAACAGGGCACATATCCTTGACCCGGCACACGTTTGGTCATATTGTTTGGGAAAGTTATGAAAAACTGGTTTTTTGGGATCTGGTTGGGCTTGCAATTGGTCTGTCGGCGCATAGATATAGATCCAGAATTATTGCTCTCCCTGTGGCAAAATCAACCGGCCATTGAAATTTATGACCCCAGCCCAGCGGTTCGGCGGACAAACTTCTCTGCGCGTTTGGATACCATTTTCCCCTTTTAATCAGTGGCGACGTATGAATTGGACTGTGCGAATATTGATTCTGATTTTTAGCAGTACGTTTTTGGGCAGTGGTTATGCACAAGCAACAGAGGAAGTAGAAGCGCTTTTTGAAGAAGCCCAGCGTTTTCATTTGGGCTTGGATCAATCTGTAGATTATAGTCGTGCCCTATCACTCTATAAGCAAGTGATTCAAGCAGAGCCAAATCACAAAGACGCGCTCTACAATATGGCTCATATTTTTATTGCTCAAAAAAGATATGATTTGGCCATTTCACATTATAAACGCGTCATAAGGATTAATCCTCAAGACAGCGATGCTTATAACAACTTAGGTTCTATTTACCTGCTTCAAGGGGAGGCAAAAAGCGCGAAACGTGCCTATGCCAAAGCGATTCAACTGAATCCCGATTTGGCGGTGGCCTATTATAACTTGACCTTTGTTTTTTTTAAAGAAGGCGATAAAGTTCGAGCAGAAAAAGCAATTTCTGAAGCCATACGACTCGAACCAGACAATGCTGGTTTTGTGAAATTACAGTCACAAATATTGGGCGAGCTTGGGAAGATTTCTGATTGGTGGGCTGTAGCAGCTTTTGGTGGTTTTGGTGGTTTTATTGCAGGATATTACTGGTTATTTGGGCGAAAGGGTGTTTGAACGTGATATGTAGATGGTGTGTTGGTTTTTTGTTTTTAATGGTTGCTGGTGTGCAGGCTCAATTTGAGCCGGAAGTGATGCCCGACACCACAGGCGTTATGTTGGCGCCAGAGTTGCAAGGATCCATTGCCGCTCTTGAATCTGGTGATGTGGTGGCAGCGATTGTTGAGTTGCAAGATATTGTGCGCAGTGATGCCACCCATGAACAAGCTTTACGCGTGTTGGCCAGCGCCTATTTGAAATTGAAAGACTATACCCAAGCGATTGCAACCTGTCGACAGATCGGGGCGATTGATTCAACAGATGCGGGTATTCGGGTTGCTTTGGGGTATTTGTACCAACAATTGGGTGACATGGCTCAGGCAGAGCAATATTACAAAGAAGCGCTGGGGTTTAATCCAAATTTGATTCAAGCCTACCAAGGGTTGGGCTGGGTGCATTTGATGCGAGGGGAGTTGGAGATGGCGATGGACATGATTACCGAGACCACGGAACGGGCATCGAATTATGCGCCCAATTATATTTTGATGGGGCGTGTGCTTACTGCTCAGGGTTTCTTTGAAGATGCCGTGATTGCGTATAATCGTGCTTTTGCATTACAAAGTGCATTGCGGGACACGTATGGTATTTTGCTTCAAGAACTTCGTTTGCGACATGGGCTTAAACGATAACACGTGGGAAGTTTGGGTGGGTGGTGTTAATTCTTTAAGTCAAAATCTATGGGCATAATCATCCAAACTTTGCGTCGCTCGCCCGCATGTTTTCCGGGGCGGAATCGAAATTGTTGTGCTGCCTTGAGCGCGGCGTCTCTGAAAACTTCTGGCCCGCTCACCACCTCTGTTTCTTCGACATTGCCGTCTTTATCCACCAAGACTTTTACAATGACGCGCCCCGTAATGTGTTTCTTTCGTGCCTCGTTTGGATATTCGGGTGTTACAATTCTTACTGGGTGGGGTTTGTAGTCAATTTCCATATAGTCCATCGGTTCATCCGAAATATGGCCTATTGGCCCTGCCATTGCAAGGTCGGGCAAATCGATGTTGTCGAAATCGAGTTCTGTGGATTCAATGGTGACATCGTCGGGTACTTCTTCTCCCTCAACCGCCAATGGGACTTTGGGTCTTGGTGGCGAGGGTGCGCGTTTTTGTTGGCTGGTTTCGGGGATGTCTGAAACCGCGAACATCGGTCTTTGTTTTGGGATAAGACTAACGGTAGGGTAATATTCGGGGTAGAGCACATAAGTGGCCACAAGGGCAAGGAATGTGAACAAACTGTAGCGTTTGAAACGTGGCCAATATTGGCTGTGGAGATCTGCTTCGGGGTTTTTGTGTCGGGTTTTGACGTGATATTCGGTTGGGTTATCTTGCCGCAAGCGTGCAAGTTGCTGTCGTTTCGCACGGGACATGTAGAGCGAATAACTTAATGTGTTACCAAAACGTGCGTGGACAATATTCATGTGAGATTTGGGTATTGGTATTTGGTGTCTTAGATTGTCGTCTTTTGAACTTCTTGGGTATCGAATAGTTCCGAGTCGCACCCTAATTGACGTGAACTTTTTTTTGAAACCTATTGGGCTCGGTTGAGTTTAAACCACAATGATCTCAGCTATTTAGATACAATTCCTTAATTTACTTCCAAGCACTCAAATGTCAAGGGGCATTTCTTTTGTCGACTCCAGTTGGTTCTACGGTTCCTCCCAAACGCATCCATGTGGATCGCAAAGCAGGCACGTTTGAAATTGCTTGGGATGATATTCAAGGGCATATTGCATTGTCAGACATGCGTCGATCTTGCCCGTGTGCCTTATGTGATGATCTAAGGTCTAAACAGGTAGGGGGCTTGCACATGATTTCTGAGAATGAAATGCCTTCATCTGTGTTGACTGGCGTTACTCCTGTGGGCAATTATGCTGTTCAATTGCGTTGGGAAGATGGGCATGACACGGGGATTTATCCTTACACTTATTTGAGAGAACTGATTGGTTCTGACTGACCAGCAAAGAGAGGGTATCATGTTTAAAAGGCTTTCATCTGTTGTTGGTCTTTTTGTTTTTTTATGTGCGATAACTCAGGCTGACGCAGGCTTCGGCATTTATAGCCTGAGTTCAATGGCGGGATTAGATGTTGTTCAGGCGAATGATACGCGGCACTTTTTTGCGTTGAAAAGCGATGTGGCGACCGTGTTTTCTAAGCGGATGTTGTTGGAATTGTTGGGAGAGATGGGCAATGGAACTGATTTGGATGGTACACCAATTCAAGTGAGGGGTGGTGGGGCATTTTTGAGGTATTTGTGGCCGAATGATTCCCAAACAGCTTTTGCATATATGGGCGGTGGTTTGGGGCTTAACCGTCTTCGGCGCACACGATTGATTCTTGATACTTTTGAATATGACATGCAATTGACACTGCATTTCATTTTGGTGGGCATGGAAAAACACCTGATGAAGGGACGGTTCAAGGCACTTTGTGAGGTGCGATGGGTACTTGGTGACGAGGAGGATGCATCAGCCTTGCGTGCGTCGGTTGGGATCGGCGTTAATTTTAGCAAGCATTAAATTATCGGCAAAGTTGAAAAGATGGTCACCCACTCCGCAAGTGAATGAATTCTTTCGCTACACTTAAGAAACCCAGACAACTTTGTAACCTGACCAGGTGCTTGTTTGAACCAGGCCGAATTTTCGTTTATTCCCATTTGCCGATCCCTTAAGGATCGGTTTTGTTATGTACTGAAAGCTGATAATGATTTTTTTTAGGGGTCGGATAGGTCACCGCATTGTTGTGAGTTTTTGTGCGCTCGTCGTGCTTTTGGTCGGCGGTGGGGGGTGGCGCCTCTATCGTTTGGCACTGGATCAGTTTGAGCGACAAATGGCAGATCATTTGGTATCGGTTTCGTTGCTTATCTCTGAGGGGCTTGACGGGGATGTGGTGGCACAGATTCATCCTCAATATGGTCTCTACGGCCGCTTGGAGGCTCATCTTGAAAAGCTTCGAGACCGAGTAGGTGCATCGCGAATTGTCATTGTTGGGCGTGATGGGACGCGGTTATTGGATACGCGTGTCCTGGGGGCTTTTGGTCAACCCTATGCACGTTTTGTTTTTGACCAAGACGAGATTGCCCGCGTTTGGCTTGGCAGGCCAGCGCACTCTGTGGCGTTCTACGATGAGACGGGTGTGGCTTTTCAAACGGGATATGCGCCTTTGTTTCGAGGAGATACGGTGGTGGCCGCCGTTGCCGTGGAATTGGGTGTGGGATTTGTTGGTGCTGTTGAGGCATTTCGAAAATCGGTGTATCTTTGGGCTACCGTTGGGGTGTTTTTGACTGTGGTGGTAGGAGTTGTATTGAGCAGGACCTTGACCCGCCCCATTGCTCAGTTGGTACGTGCTGCACAAGCGATTGGACAAGGGCACTTGGGACAAGCGGTGGTGGTCTCCTCTGGCGATGAATTGGGTGCGCTGGGGAAAACGTTGGATGTGATGCGGCAACAATTGGCTGCTCGCGATGAGCAATTGCGACAAATGCTTGCAGGGGTCGCGCACGAAATTCGCAACCCATTGGGTGGGATTGAGTTGTATGCAGGGTTTATCGCCGATGATTTGGATGAAGGCGATTTGAGGCGAGAACATATCTTGAAGGTCATTGCAGAAGTTCGTAACTTAAACCAGGTCATTTCAGACTTCTTAACGTTTGCCCGCCCGTCAACTTTACAACCCGAGCGGATCAAACTTAAACACGTGGTTAGGGAAGCTTTGTTTTTGCTTGCTCCAGAAATGGACAGCGTATCTGTCAAGACAGTTACCGAACTCAGTGCAGAAGGTGATGTGTTGGCGGATGGGGTCCAATTGAAAGGGGCTGTGGTGAACGTGCTTAAAAACGCGATTCAAGCTATGTCTGGTGGAGGAACCTTAACCGTCTATCTTGAGAACACCCGTGATGGGGTTGTGCTTCGAATTATAGACACGGGAGGTGGCATTTCTCAAACAGACAAAGACCGTATTTTTGAACCTTTCTTTACGACCCGGGAACAGGGGTCGGGATTGGGTTTGCCGATTGTTCAACAGATCTTGGCACGGCACCGGGCTCAATTGGATATCGAAAGCCAACCGAGTGTAGGAACAACCGTGAAAATGACTTTTGAGAGGGTGGTATGAGTCGGATTTTGGTTATAGACGATCACGAAACCATGCGCAGCGGTGTGCGTGTGGCCCTTGAGCGAAAAGGTCATGATGTGTTGTCTGTTGCAGATGGGGCAACGGGATTGGCGCATTTGGACAAAGCCGATTTTGACTTGGTGATTACAGATTATAAGATGGATGGCCTGGATGGACTGGCTGTTTTAGACAAAGTCCAAGCTTTGGACATAGATGTTATTGTGATGACAGCACATGGCAGTGTTGATTTGGCTGTTGAGGCAATGAAAAGAGGCGCCGTCGATTTTGTGAGCAAACCTTTTTCGCCAGATGTGATTCAGTTAAAAGTTGATAAAGCGTTGTCGCACAGAAAAATGCGTGTTTCACATGACCGATTAAAAGAAGAGAATACATACCTCAAGACCGAAATTGATGAGCGGTTTAATTTTGGTAAAATGATTGGATCTGATCCTTCTATGCAGGGTGTGTTTGAGCGCGTAAAAAAGGCCGCTCCAATCAATTCGGCCGTGTTGGTTTTGGGGGAAAGTGGCACCGGGAAAGAATTGATTGCACGCGCAATTCATCAGGCGAGCCCAAGGTGTGATGGACCCTTTGTAAAAGTGAACTGCGGGGCATTGCCCAAAGATTTGGTCGAAGGAGAATTGTTCGGGCATGACAAGGGTGCATTTACGGGGGCGGTGAAAGACAAACGGGGTCGCTTTGAAATTGCCGACGGGGGTACGATATTCTTAGATGAAGTGGGCGACTTGCCCCTTGACGCCCAAGTGAAGCTTTTGCGTGTTTTACAGGAGAAGGAGTTTGAGCGTTTGGGCGGTGAAAAGACACTGCGTGTGGATGTGCGTGTGATTGCTGCGACCAATCGAGACTTAAAAGAGATGATGGCAGAAAGCTTGTTTCGAGAAGATTTGTATTATCGCTTGCACGTCATTCCCATTGAATTGCCCCCCTTAAGACACAGAAAGATGGACATTCCGGGTTTGGTGGAACATTTTTTGCATAAAAAGAGCTCAGAAGTCGGTGTTCGGGCAAAGCCATTTACGCAGTCGGCTTTGACCGTTTTACAAATGTATCATTGGCCTGGCAATGTTCGTGAATTGGAAAACCTCATCGAGCGGTTGTTGGTTTTGTCTGATGGCGAGGAAATTGGCGTCGCCGACTTGCCGTTTGATGTGCCAGAAGAAACTGTACATTCTCATATTGAAAATGTTGAAAATGTTGAGAATGGGGACGGTTTGGCTTTAAACGCACGATTGGACGGTTTGGAGCGGGATTTGATTGTTCAGGCACTGGCACAAACAGAAGGTGTTAAAACCCGGGCAGCAGAAATTTTGGGTATTAAAACGAGTGCATTATATTATAAACTCGAGAAATACGGTTTAACATCATAAACTGTGGGTTTTATCTTTAGAATGTTGTTACAAGGGTTCAAAATGGCGGGTGTAAATACCAGAACTGGGATGGTTTCTTGGGCGCAACAGCCCCGTGTGTTGACGTTTCTGTTTTTAGTGATGGCACTTGGGTCGGGCTCACTGGTTGGGCAGGTTCAGGGGGCTGATGTTACGCAAATGGTTGTACTTCAAGACGCGCTTAAACTGTTGGTGGGCAAGCGTGACTCTTTGCACTCTCAGCAAGCCGTTTTGCAAGCGTCCGCAGACAGTTTGGCCAATGAGGTCGCCGAGTTAAAGAGAACCCATTCTGGGGGTACTGCCTCGGGCGAGTTGGCGCAAGCCTTGCGTCGATCGCTTGCACTGACCTTGGCATTGGAAGTGATATTTCACGAAGAAGTAATTGTTGGACAAGAGGTTAAGGGTGTTCGGTTGTCTTTACGCGATGTTTATGGTGAAGAGATTGATCGATTGGTTGGTTTGCTGCCAGAGCACCATGATTCGGCCGCAGTTGCTCAGATACAAACATTGCAGACCATGCGAAGGTCACTCGACGAGGCTGTTGCCCAAAAAGCTTTGCCTACTGTAACGATTGGCGCAGACGACACGCCAGATGACATTCGGCTCAAGGCAGAATTGATGACAGATGTGGCCCTACAAATAGGGCGTGAGAAAACGGCTGCGGCTCGGCAATTGACACGTTTGGTAGAAGAGCAACGTTTGCGTGAACGGTTTACGTCTTTTACGAGTGACTTTGGTTTGTTTGACGATACGTCACCACAGGGGCGATCTGTTTCGGCGCAGGCCGTGGAAGCATCTGCGACTGAACCCATTGAGACATCCAGTGGACTGGGTTTTGATGTTGTAGGCATAGTTGGCCCGCCACTGGCAGAGGATACAAAGACCGACCTCATTGTTCCTAACAGAGATTTGGCGCCTGCGGTGGACATTGGCAGGGAAGTGGTATTGGATGGACTCAAGGCTTCTGATGGCAGTCCTGTAGATGAATTGGGTGTTGAGATTCAAAAATTGCGTTTGCACCAACAGGCTTTGGTGCAGCAAGAGAAGTTGGTGCAGGACCGGGTTGAGCGGTTGCAGCAATATCTCACGCAGTTGTTAGAAGGGCAGGCCCCGTGAGATGCATAGGATTGATCTTGGTGGGGTTTTGGAGCTGGTGGGCGCCCGTGTTTGCGGCAGATGTACAAGTGGTGGGAACAACATCTTATGACAGCAATGTCTATGAAGCACTCAGAGACGCGCAAGGGGGGCTGACCAGCCGGGTTTCTGTAACGGCAAAAGGGCTGGGCTACCGTGGGTCCAAAAGCGCCGTACAAATAGAACAGCAGGCGGGTTTCAAACATATTTGGGCGACGGCACCTGGTCAAATGCAAGCTGGAGATGTATTTGTTGAACAATTTTTTGTGAACGGACTCAGATCTATTGGCCAAAAGAGCACTGTAGCGATTCGGTCTGGTTTGAAGTTTAAACAGGCCACCCGTGCCCCAGGAGAAGAAAGTTACTTACGGGCAGTGGTTGATGGTGATCTCACTGTGCCTTTTGGGTTGGGCATGACCAGTCGGTTGCGTTTGGGGTTGGGTGGAGATGATTCACGCGACGTTTTGCTGCCTGAAACCACGTATCACACCGCTGGTATTGATTTGACCTATTCGAGGAAACGTCATTTTTCTGCTCACGCGCGGTTTCTTAAACGATGGACAGATTTTGATCGTGCAGCGTTGGATTTAGACGATTTGGATCAAATTGTGCCTTTAAAAGGCCAGCAAGTTGATCGGGCAACGTCTTTGACGCTGGGGTTTCAGGTTTTTACAGGCATGCTGATTCAAGCCGATTATGTGCTTTTGCGCAATCAGTCGAACAGTTTTGGATATGCCTTTTGGGCTCACCGCCTGCAAGGCATGGTTGTGCGGCACTTGGGCCGAGGGGTAGACGCACAGGTCTTGGCTCAGTTTCATGTGCGCCTTTACGACGAGAAAGTGCCCGATTTATTTGGACGTGCAGCTGAGACGGATGCGTATGAACAAAGCATTGCGATCTTGAAACTCTCTCGACAAATCTCTGCAAAGCACGTGCTTGCTGGGCAGTATGGTTTTTACCGGAATGGCGCGCGCGAGGGGGACGGTTTCTACCGCAAACATGTGTTTTCGCTTATGTTTGAAGTTAAAATGTAGTCTTGGCATGAAGTGAAGGCTCACAGTCTCACTGGCGCACAGGCGAAGCCCATAATGTGCGTAGCGAGTCACACGGAAGACACGAAGAAAAACAGAGGAGAAAATAAATGGCGAGTCAAGTGGATGTACTTCCGTTGCCCCAGCGGCAATTTGGAAAAACGGGTGAAAAGGTTCCTCTCTTGGGGCTGGGGTCTGCGCCGGGGGGAATGGGGTTGCCAGATGTTGAAGCGATTGAATTGTATCATGCTGCTTTGGATTTGGGTGTGACTTACCTAGACACGGCACCTGGATATGAGCGGGCCCAAGAACAACTGGGTCACGTAATTAATAAAAGGCGAGATGAAGCTTTTTTGGTAACGAAGACATTTACTGCAGAGGGCAAAAAAGCCACAGAGACTTTGGAACAGAGTTTGCGGGACTTGCAAACCGATCAGGTTGACTTGGCCTTTGTTCACTCGGTGAGTAGTTTGGATGTAGACCAAGTATTGGCACCTGATGGATCACTCGCAGCACTCAGAGACGCCCAAAAACGCGGTCTGGTGCGTTTTGTGGGTATTACGTGCCATGCTCGCCCTTGGAAGGCTGTTAAGATACTTGAGGCCGCAGATGTGGATGCTGTGATGTTTGCGATGAATTATGTGGATCGACACACATACAATTTTCAAGGGGAAGCATTGGACTTGGCTGTGGCTCAGGAGGCGGGTGTTGCGGCCATGAAGGTTTTTGGTGGCGCTCCAGAGATGAAATATGAAGTGCCCACCCCTTCTATTCTGGGCGTATCTCGGCCAGATCGCTTGGAAATGGCTTTGCGATATGCATTGGGTTTGAGTGGGGTTAGCACTGCTGTCGTGGGTATGTATTCGATTGCCGAATTGGAACAGAATATTGCCTGGGCGCGTAACTACACACCACTTTCGACAGATGAATTGGCTGTGCTTGACAGCGAAGGGCAGGTTTTGGCCAAAGAGTGGGGTGAACACTTTGGGCCTAAAGAAGGAGACGAGTAGGTCCAGTTGAGGTTGTTTTTAAAACGCAAACCCCCGTCAGAAAACTGATATGGCTCAGACTTCTGATGGGGTTTTTTGTTGGAATAGGCATGTTTTGGGTATTATCGCAAGTGATGAAAGGGTCTGTTCGTTTGGTACGCGAGTTGCATTGTGAGGGGGTTAGGAGGTGTGATATGAAGATTTTAAAATATATTTGTTTGGGATTGGTGCTCACTATGGGTGAACTTTTTGCCGGTGAACCCCAACCACAGATGCTGCAGGTTTTGGCACAAAAATTAGCTGTTGAATATCGTCTGCGTGTTCAAGCGCAGGGGGTCATTTCGGAAATAGCCCTATTTGATGATGTGGGTATGTTGGGCAGAGGCGTTAGTGTGGTGCAACAGGACCCAAACGAGAATCAACCCATTGCAGGGACAGGGGAAGGGCGTTTGCCCGACCCGATTGTGAATCTGCCGAGTGAGGCATTGTCTGTGTCGTCTGTCTCTTTAGAAATGAATCACATCGGCTTCGATCCGCTCTTGGACCTTCAATGGGAGATTCAGGCTGTTCAAAAGGAAATACAGCAACTTGGGGAACTTAAACAGAAAACGATTCGGAATGATGGTTATCAGTAGAATAAAGTTTTATTTTAAATATTAATCAGTTTAAAACATTGTAAATATATAATTTATGTTTTAAATTAAAAAGTTTACTGTAGGTAATATTTATAGATTATCGGAACAATTCGCAATAAGAGTCCTTAGATCTACACCACAGCCGTTGCGTTTTTAACGCAGAATTTAGCAATACCCCGCGAAGCCCACGCTTCGCGGGGTCTCTTTGTTTTGATCTGGTTCGTTCGTGGTGTATATTGTGGTATTCCCCGAAAGGTTTTTTATGGCCCTTGCTGAACCAAACATAGAACATTCAGATACCCCTCAAACGGTACGGGTAGGTGTGGCCATTCTCACGCTTGTTACGTTGGTATTGGCGTGTATATGGGCGACCTATTTGGAGTTTCAGTTGCGCTCGGCCCATATGGCGATGTCCAATTTGCCACTGGTGGTCCTTTTGCCGTTTGTATTTTGGCTCTTGGGCAATAGCTTGCTCAAGCGATTTGCACCGCGTTTGTCACTCCGAACGATTGAACTGCGCGTGATCTTCAGTGCGCTGTGGGCTGGCGGTGCTTTTGCTGGGTATAATTGGGCCACTCAGTGGGTAGGCGCAATGGCCGCACCTCGGTACTATGCCTCGCCAGAAAACCGATGGCTGGAATTGATTTTCGAGTATTTGCCTTGGTGGATGTACCCGGTTGATGCCCCTGGGGTGGTGGATCGTTTTTATACGGGATTAAACCCCGGGGAAGGGGTGCCTTGGGGGGCGTGGATAGGGCCTTTGTTTTGGGCTTTGTCTGCTTCTTTTGCAATGACCGCCATTGGTGTGGGCATTACGGCTATTTTTCAAAAGCAATGGACAGATCATGAGCGTCTGTCCTTTCCTTTGGCCCAAGTACCATTGGCATTGACGGAAGGATTTGATCAACGACGCGGGTGGCCGCCCTTTATGAAAAGTTGGATGTTTTGGGTGGGATTTGGTGTTGCTGCGGTGCCCATCTTGTTTAATATTATCGAATATTTCGTCACTGGATTTCCACGCCTTGCGTTGTTTGATGCGTATTACGGACCCTCGGGACCCCGTGGTGACTCGGTCTCTCGCTATTTGGAAGTTCTGTCGTATCGCTTGTTGCCCACGGTTATCGGTTTTACGTTTCTGTGTGATTTGAACATTCTGTTTAGCATTTGGTCGCTTTATGTTGTGGGTTTGGGTGTGCGATATGGCATGAACCGGGTTGGTTTTGCCATTGGGTTGAGTGGGCAAGAAGCCAAAACGGGCGAGATTTTGGGTTTGTTTGTGCACGGGGTAATGATTGGGCTTGTGATCTGGGCCATCTGGGTTTCTCGGGGGCATTTGAAACGGGTGTGGCACCAAGTCTTACACCCCGTGTCACAAGATGAGTCAGATACTGTCTTTGTTTCTGCTCGGTGGGCATTTGGTGCACTTGTTGGCGGTGGGCTTTATATGTGGTTTTGGCTGCACGCTGCCGGATATGGTTTGGTGATGGCTGCGGTGTGGTTGCTTTTGTTTTGGGTGGGCATTTTTGCGGTGATGAAATTTTTGTCGGCGAGTGGGTTTGGTTATTTGTTTCCCAATTGGGGGCACGCGATTCCCACGATTTGGGCGGGCACGGCGCGGATGTCGGAATCCACTCTGGTTGCAATGCGGGTGGTGAATTGGCGGGTGCTTTCGGGGTGGCGGTTGCCTGCAGCATTGCCGCATATCGAACGCTTGTTGGGGCGTCGGCTGGGTGCGAGGGCCTTTGTTTTTGGATGTGTTTTGGTTGGCGTGCTCACGTCGGGCATTTACACCATTTGGCTGTGTTATGACGGGGGTGGTGCCGTGTTTCGAACGTGGTCTTTGGTGGGGGCACCGGTGGGCATGTATGACGGCATTGCCAAAGTTGTGGCAGAGACGTCTGATCGAACGGTTACGGATCCGTCAAAGATTGTTGCGTGGGTACTGGGCATTGGTGTTGCGGTGGCATTGACGGTGTTGCAAAGCCGCATTGCGTGGTGGCCCTTGCATCCTTTAGGTGCTATGCTGATGTTTGATGGATATGTGCGTTTGTATGTTCTGTGTATTTTCTTGGTTTGGTTGGCAAAACTGATCATCTTGCGCTTGGGTGGTATTGGTGTTTATCGGCAATCCAAACCTCTGAGTTACGGTCTCATTGTTGGGTATGTGTTTGCGATTGGTGTATCGTTTGTGGTCGATATGATATTTTTCCCCAGTGGGGGGCATTATGTTCACGGGTATTAGAAAGGGCAAGTGTGGACAACGATTTTGCAGTTGATTTGCAAGGCTTGGAAAAGGTTTTTGAGAGTGACAATGGGCGCGTTGTGGCTTTGGAAGATGTGTCCCTTCAAATTCAGCCAGGCGAATTTGTGAGTATCATCGGTCCATCGGGATGCGGAAAGACGAGTATGATTCGCATTGTGGGGGATCTGGATACGGCATCAGGCGGCGTTGTTTTGGTTAATCAGATGAGTCCGCTGGAAGCACGTAAGGCACGTGACGTGGGGTTTGTTTTCCAAAGCCCCGCATTACTCGAATGGCGCACGGTGACCCAAAATGTGGCCTTGGCGGGTGAGATTTTTGGCGATCAAACGGTATTGGACCGGGTGCCAGATTTGATTGAAATGGTTGGGCTGACGGGTTTTGAAAACGCCTATCCGCGGGAACTGTCGGGGGGGATGCAGTCGCGTGTGGCCATTGCACGGGCGTTAACTTTTCGCCCTTCTATTTTGCTGATGGATGAGCCGTTTGGTGCGTTGGATGAAATTACGCGGGAGCGGATGCAGCTTGAGTTGTTACAAATTTGGGGCGAAACAAAGGCCACGGTGATGTTTATTACGCACAGCATTTCTGAGGCTTTGTTGCTCTCTGATCGCGTGGTGGTGATGTCGGCTCGGCCTGGGCGTATTATAGAAGATCTACACGTTGGATTTGAACGACCCAGAAGTGGTGATCTGCGTGCCGACCCGCGATTTGTTGAGATGGAAGCGCATTTGAGGAAGGAACTGGAAGCGGCGGGTTAAGACCGGAAGACTCTTGTTTGGCGACCTAAAACTAAAAACAGCCCATTGGAAAATCAATGGGCTGTTTCTTGTTGTGACACAGGGCTTTAGAGTATTTACCGATAGGCGTTGGTGAAGAGTTTGGCAAGGTCTACTTTCTTCTTAATCTGGCCAAGGTCAAACAATATGTCTTGGGTGTCTGTCCAGCGTTCGAGGGTTTGCGCACCCACGCCGTGTTTTGTTACGTCGGCACTTTGGAGAATGGGCATCAGTGATTTGAAATTGGCTCGGTTAAATGCCTCATTGCTTTCGGGGCGTTGGGCCATATAGGAGGCAACCGCTTCATCGGGATGATCAATCGCATATTGCCAGCCCTTGAGGGAAGCTTGTAGAAAACGTTTGGTCAAATCACCATTTTCTTTTAGGAAGGCCTCGTTGGCAATGATGTTGGTGCTGTAAACATCAATGCCGTGATCAGCAAGGGATATGCGATTGACCTTGTAATCACGCAGCTCTACGATAACGGGTTGGTCTTCGGTATAACCAAGCATGGCATCAACTTGTCCGGCCAAGAGAGGGGCTGGGCTGGCTTCACTCATGCCCATCAGCTCTATTTGATCTTCTTGGATATTTTGTTTGCGCAAGAAGGCCTGGAATTCGCGGTGTTTGGTGCCACCAACGTTCACGCCGATACGCTTGCCAATGAGATCTTTTGGTGTTCGGATATTTTTTTCGACCAAAGAGTAAACAACCACTGGCGAATGTTGATTGATGACGGCCAAGGAAACGATTGGAATACCCTGGGCGCGAGACAACACTGTGGCGGCACCGCTGGCGATGCCAAATTTGTAAGTGCCATTGCCTACCACGCGCGCGGCGGTTGGGGCGCCTGTTCCTTCGAGAATCTCAATATCAATGCCGGCTTCCGCGTAGAACCCTTTTGTTTTGGCCACAAAAAACCCCGCGTGTTCCATTTGGGCTTTCCAGTCGAGAATCAGTTCTATCTTGTCCCCTGAATTCGGGTCTTTTTCTGTGCAAGAAAGCACACAGCAGGCGAGTAATAAGATGAGGCAGCGAAGAAAGGTCATGTGATACTCCGTTAGCGTCCGAGCGTTTCAACGGATCCACCCCAACGTTTGAGGGCCGTCTTTTCAAGTAAGTCTACAAGAAGAAAAAGAGTGGTGCCCATAAGGCCTAAAGCAATGAGGGCCGCAAACATGAGGTCGGTAGCAAGTTCTGAGTTGGCGAGTCGAATCAAATGCCCCAAACCTGCACTGGCGCCGACAAATTCGCCGACCACTGCGCCGATGACACTTAGGGTAACACACATTTTTAATGCAGCAAAGAGATATGGGATTGCATTGGGCAACCTTACTTTGGTAAATATTTGACGTTGGTTTGCAGAAAGAGAGCGCATCAGATCAAGAATGAGCGGGTCCACAGACAACAACCCGCGCGTGGTGTTGACCACAACGGGGAAGAAGGAGATGAGACCAGCTATGATGACTTTGGGCAAGAGACCAAAGCCAAACCAAATAACAAAGATGGGCGCGAGGGCTTCTTTGGGGAAGGTTTGAGAGGAAATCACAAGTGGATAAAGCATCCGTTCAATGAGGCGCGAACGGGCCATTGCAATGGCGCACGTGGTGCCTGCAGTAGCACCAAGGAGGAATCCGCCGATGACTGCGACCAATGTGACGGATCCATGAGAGAGCAAGAGTCTGTAATTTGTGAACAGTTTGATAAATATTTTTGACGGGGGGGGCAAGATGTAAGGTGCAATTTCAAAGACATGCACCAGTATTTCCCACACGCCTAATAGGATCAGCATGAAAACACCAGATAGAGCATATTCACGAACAAAAAATCGAATGGTTTTCACAATGTCATTTCTTATAAATCAAAGAGGATAATTTGGGCGTGAACCGTGCCGGCTTGGTTGTGGTATTCGGGGTTTTCGTTCATGGCTAAAAACAAAGGCCCCTCATAGGGCGAAAAAAAGTCAAAATAGTTGCCAGCAGACAAGGTGGGGTTGTCACCAATGCGGCCGATCAAAGCACCGACGTTGGTGCCAGGAAGCCGGTAATTTTCATTGGCCATGCGGCCTTCGATGCCGTCGGGGCCACACCAAATGGTTGTCAGAGGTCTCATTTCGGGGGACCAGAGTCCTTCTGCGCAAATGATGACCCGTTGACCTTTTTGAATTTGCAGATACATCTCTTGCCAGACCGCGTTGGGTCGGATGGTTTTGGTAATTGTAAATGCCACGTTATCTCCTTGTTACAGTTCTTGCGTAAGGGTTTAGGCAGGGAAAATAGTTAGCTATGGGGCGGTTGTCAAGAGAAAGAAGACGGTGAAAAGCATTGACTCTATGTATATAAGGTTTATATTATGGAGAAAGTTACGGAATTTCCACAGTCGGAGTGATGGCATTCGTTAAATAACCGAAATTCACTGGAAAGTTGCCAACAATGAAACTTGCATCAAATGGAAAATCAATAAACACGGTGATCGGGCGAGGGTCTGTTTCGGAGGGACGCTTCCACATTGAAACGGGTGTTCGTGTGGATGGCGTACTGAAAGGCGAGTTGGTCTCATCGGGTATATTGATTGTGGGTGAATCGGGTGTGATTGAAGCTGATGTGAGGGTACGGGAAGCGCTCATCAGCGGTCGTGTGGTGGGAGATCTTATTGCAGAAAACAAAGTGCATTTACAAGCCAATGCAACCTTTATCGGCAAAGTGCAAACGCGTGTTTTGGTTGTAGAAGAAGGCGCAGTCTTTAAAGCCGAATGCGACGCGGGCAGCGAAATACAAGTGGCAACCCCTTCGGACAATGCGAACGAGGTTGCGTCAGATCAAGATGAACCCGTGAGCCAAAAGGCCTAAAAATAGAAAAAGGGAGGTGTACCGAAAAGCCTGTTTGCTGTGTTGGTGCTTTTGAACGGTAATGCCTCTTTTGGGTGGTGGATATCAACCAATGTGCTTGGGAGTGGGTATCGTATTTTTTAAATAAACCAGATTTGATTTATTTAAAGCGTAGTAAATGAATGACTTGTTTGTTTTTTGTTGGTGTGGTATGGTTTTTGTTCTGTTGTTTGGGCAGATCATTAGTTTTTCCATACTTTTGCGAATGGGAGTCGGACCCATGTTCTGGTTTCTTGTGGTGTTAATAGTTGCCGGTATCAGCTATGTCATCTATGATATAAAAGATTATCAAATAGGTGTGGAAGATGGCAAAAATCGGATCAAAGCGCTGGAATCGAGAGCTGATAAGTTTGAACGGACGGTTGCGCAAGAGCAGAAAAAAAACCGTGAAGCAAACGACCAGTTGGCATTGTGCAGAGAAACCGAATCTGAGCTTAAAAATGAGATCGCTTTGAGGGGTGCGCAAGTTCAGTCGGCGCAAAAACAAGAGGCAGAGCTTGAAATGAATATGTATAAACAGGAATTTAAAAAGAGCAAACAACGCAAGTATTAGTGAGGTGATTTAATGCTTCTTGAAATAGCCACCTTGGGTGTTTTGGCGTCTGTGTTGGTCGTTAAATATGGCACATCTGCACATCTGGCAAAATTGCACCAAAGGCAATTGGAGTTGGACAATAAGTGCCAACAGTTTCAGACGCGATTTAAGGCACTTTCAGCAGAACGTAAAGCGTCTGAAGCAGAAGAACGAAATATACAGACGAGTATTGTCAAATTAGAAACACAACTTGAAGATGTAAAAAATGACTTAGCAGAACAAGAAGAGCGCAATCGTGACTTGCAGGATCGTGCTTCGGGTGATTAGATTGGAGCACGGAACAGATTTGGATCATAAAGTAAAAAGGATGCGATATAACGTCGCATCCTTTTTTTGTAACAAAATGTTATACATTTGACGCGCAATAACTATTTACCACTTCATGGAACTTGACTTAAGAACAACTAAAACAAATATTTATGTGCGAATTTTAAATTTTGGCACCGATTTCGCTTAGTAATATAGGCGTTGTGTTCTCTTCCAACTCCAAACGTTTTATCTCTGGGGGATTTTTATGGAATGGGTTTGCGTTGTTTTGATTATTGGCTCAATGGTGTACTCTGGGTGCATTGTGGTTGAGTATACGAATTATAATTTAGAAATTCGCCCCCAGATCAACAAATTGGAGCATAAAACCCTTGAATGGACAAATGCCGCTCAGATGGAAATTGAAGAAAGAGAACTGTTGGTAAAGGAGATTGAATCAACACGATCTGTTGTTATCGATTTACAATTGGGTGTTGATGAAGCTAAATTGCATCGTCAGGCAGCACTGTTAAGAAAAAAACGTCTGGAAATGGCCTTTCTGAAGAGCAGTATTCGTTCAAGACGCACAACACAAAGGAATTCGACCTAAGAGAAGTAGATTCAAGGATTAGGAATTGAGGAAGGAGGCGGGCTATCGTGCCTGAAAAAGGAGGCGAGGATGATTTTAGAACTCATTACCTTTGTTATGTTTGCCCTGATTCTGGTACTTAAATATGGGGCTGTAACCCGTATGGTTCGCCTGAAACAACGCCTGCGTGAGGCGGAGGGGCGATGCCGCAAGCAAAAAGACAACTTTCGGTTGTACCAAGCCGAGCGCATGGCCGTTGAACGAGAACAAAATCGTCTTATTCGACAGCGGCGGTTACTCAAAGGTGAGTTGACAAAGCTTAACGCAGAGTTGGATATGTTTAAGGGAGAAAATCGGGGGATTATTGAGGAATTGATACGGCTAAATGGGCGCATCGACCCTACTTTGGTTGCTGGGGGCGACATTGTGCAAGAGGATCCTGAGCCATGAGGCGAGATTCTTTCAGTATAAAATAAAAGCCTGCATCGGGTTACTTGTGATGCAGGCTTTTATTTTATACTGCCTCTCATTTGAATCTTAAGGCACGGTCATAGCATGAATCGATCTGTAAACCGTCAACACCAAATTGCAGCATCTGTTTGACATGTTGTTTGCCTTGTTGTTGGGCGGCTTGCGTGTTGTAATGGTGGGTGTTGATACTGACAATGACTTCAAGCCCTAAACTGTGGAAACCGGCCACAGTTTCATTCGTAAAATCTGCACCATGATTGAAGACATAGTGGTTGTCTACGAAATTGGGATTTTCGTATATCGCTTTTTGTGTTTCCAATAGTGATTGCCGCCATGAAACTTTGGTTTTTCCAAAGAAGTGTTGGGCAATTTTGTCTTGGTTATTTACGGGAATTTTGTTGATGAGTATTAAGGTCTCATCGAGCAAGTTGTGTTTTGTTAGTGCCGTTTCGATTTCTTGCGCATACAGGGGGATGCATTGCTCTTCGCAGCCTTTTAAATCAATCATCACACCTATGCGACCCGCACAGTGGGCACAATAGGCTTCAAAGGTAGGGATATTTTCACCAGACCGGGTTAAGGTGGTTTGCGTGACCGCGTCTAAAGACATCCCAGAAATTCTGCCATTTACGCCAGTTTCTTCCAAGAGTGTGTCATTGTGGAAGCACACAGCATGTCCATCACCTGTGATGCGGGCATCGATTTCTACATGCGTATAACCGCGCAGAATTGCTTCTTCAAGGGCTGCAAAACTGTTTTCCGAGCGGTGGGCATCCACGACACCGCCTCGGTGCGCGATGATTGTTTTTGTGTTGGAAATCATAATGTGTTTGTTGGGGAAGGTTATTGTTGGACGTAAGGTATTGGGTCGGAAAAGCCCGCTTGTTTAAATGCACGCAAACGGAGCGCACAACTGTCACACCGACCACAGGCTGTTTCGTTGTTTTGGTAACAAGACCAGGTGAGATGTATGGGGGCTTTTAAGTCGTGGCCTAATTGTACGATTTGGGTTTTGTTGTTGCGGATGATGGGCGTGCGTAATTCAATGTGGTTGTCTGGGTGGGTGCCTGCTTCGATGGCTTGGGCAAAGGTTTTGCAGAACGCTTCGGTGCAGTCGGGATAACCCGAACTGTCTTCTTCAACGACGCCGATATAGATGGCATTGGCACCGATTATTTCGGCCCAGGAGGTGGCCAAGCATAATAAGTGAGCGTTGCGAAAGGGCACATAGGTGATCGGGACTTGATTGCTGTTGAGGTCGGCTTCTGGAACGGGAATGGTGCTGTCTGTGAGGGCTGAACCCCCAATGTCGGCGAGGTATTGCATGTTCACTGTGCGGCGACGTTTGGATGGGACGTTGTAGTGGTTGGCAATGTCTGTGAAGGCCTGGTCCTCACGCTGCCACGTACGTTGACCATAATTCAGATGCAAAAGGGCGAGGTCGTGGTTTTGAGATGCAACAGCGGTGGTCACGCAACTGTCGAGACCACCGCTTAGAAGTACTATTGCAAGATCAGGCATTAGGCTCTGGTTGCTGCAACAACGCGTTTGGCATAGTGAGAAAGGTCATCCATTAGGGAATAGACCGTGGGCAACAATACAAGGGTCATAAGGGTTGAGACCGAAAGCCCTGAGATGACGACCAAACCAATTGGCCCCCAGCGTCGTGCTGTACCATCACTGTTGCCATAGAGCATGGGAAGAACCAATGGCATAAGGCCAATGATGGTGGTGGTAGCCGTCATCATAATGGGGCGCAAACGATCTTGGCCGCCTCTGATAATGGCATCTCTTCGGAAGAGACCCTGCTTTCGGTATCTGTTGATGTGATCTACGAGCACAATCCCGTTGTTGACCACGATGCCAAAGAGGATGAGCAGACCATATTTGGCATTGCTGTCCATTGCTATACCTGTGGTATAAAGTCCCAAGGCCACACCAATAAAGGCAAAGCCGATGCAAAACATAATGGTGAAGGGGTGGACATAAGATTCAAACAATGACGCCATAATAATATAAATGAGCACTGCTGCAAAAAGCATCGTGGTACTGTCTTGGTTTTGTTCTTCTGTCATCCAGCGAAAACTGCGGTCCATTTCGGCTGAATAACCCTTTGGTAACGATACCGCTTGCATGCGCTCCTGCATCATCATACCCACTCGAAAACGGGCTGAGGATTCGGTATTTGCAAAAACGGATACGGTGGACATGCGGTCTTCGCGTTGGATGGAATTGCGCCCTTTTTGCACATCAAAGTTGGCCAAACTCGCAAAGGTGACCATACCTGCATCGCTTTCAAACTCTGTGTTTTTGAGTTGCTCAAGCGTCGCACGGTCTTCTTCGCGCAATTGTACGGTAATGTCAATTTCACCATCGGGCGTTTTAAATTGTGTGCCACCTCGTGTACCCAGTGCCGATGCAATGTTTGATGCCACCTCTTGAGGCGATAAACCGTAGCGTTGTGCGCGTTCTCTGTTAACGGTTACCCGAATTTCTTCTGTACCGCTTTCGAGACTTGTCACAACCTCATTTACCCCCGGCAAACCTTCCATTTGGGTGCGGATGTCTTCTGCCAATATTTCTAAGACCTGTGGGTTGCGGCCTTTTATTTCTATGCCAACACCAACACCACCGCCTCTTGAACGCCCGGTTTTGAATCGCACACCAGGGATGTCCTTGGGAAGAAGTGCCATGACTTTCTCTTTGACTTCATCTGACGAAAGTTTGGATTCTTCTGGTGGTTTGAGATATAGCGTGAGGCTGTTGCTGCGCCTGGTACTGTATCGGGTTCCCAAAGCCTCAAAATCAAGTTCTTCACTTTTGGGAAGGAGCAATTTTTCGACTTGTTGGAATAGTGCACGGGCATCGTGGACATCGTAGTTGCGTGGCAGTTCAACTGAAATACCGACTTGGCCAGAGCGCTGAAAACGATAGGGCTGTTGCTCAATTTTCCCGTACATGTAATTGCCACCAAAAAGGATAATAACGGCAGCAGATAAGGTTGCCCAGCGATAGTGTAGGGTTGTGGTAATCAGGCGTTCGTAGGCACCTTTTATACCAATTTTGCGGTAGCGAACAACCAAAAGCCCTACGATTATAAATAGGATCCCTACGGTAACTTTGATGGGGGTTGAGACAGCCAATAGGGCAGTGAAAAATTGGGTGATACTACCCAAAATACTGCTTAGGGTATAATCTGTATAGGCGAACAGCGCATATGTGCCCCCCACGGCAGCAAGTCCAACGATTGTTTTTAATACCGTGTCTAAACGCGTCATACCATCGCGAAAGGCCCGTGAAGTTGCCAACGGAATTAAAGACAGCGCGACAAAGAAAGAGGCCACGACTGAAATGACCACGGTGAGTGCAAAGTCTCGCATGAAGAGCGCGGACCGTGAGTCCGTGACAAAGATAATGGGTATAAACACGCAAATGGTGGTCAAGGATGCTGCCAAGACAGGCACACCGATTTCATCACTGCCTTCAAGCGCGGCAGTGACGGGATCTAACCCCTCGTCGTAACGTTTGCGAAAGATGTTTTCTAAGGCCACGACAGCAGGGTCTACAAGCATGCCAATGGCCACCATCAGACCCATCATTGAAATGAGATTAAGGGTGATGGTTGCGCCCGTGAATTGACGCATGAAGTACATAATGAGAAAGACAAACAGGGCAGACACGGGAATGGCAGAGCCAATGATGAGCGTTGAGCGAAAGTTGCGTAAAAAAATAAAAATGGCCACCACTGCTAAGATACCGCCCATAATGGCAGATTGTGCCAAATTGCTGATGCCAACAGTCACATCGTTGGATCGGTCTCTTACTATGAGCGCTTTGAGTTTGTCGTGACCCACTTCATCTAAGATGGCATCTAACTCCGCGCGTACGAGATTGGCCGTGTTCACCATATTTGCTGTCGATGATTTTTGAATTTCAAGGCTAATGGATTCACGACCGTCTAAGCGTTCGAAGCTTTTTCTTTCTGGGTAATCGTATGATACATCGGCGATGTCGTTGAGTTGAATGTTGGCGCGCAAGGGTTGTGCGCCAATTTGATCCATTTCTTGATATTCACCAATGGCCCGCACAGGCAACCGTCGATCGCCATCTGCGACAAAGCCTGCAGATATATTGGCGTTGTTGTTGCGCAAGGCCCGGTTGATGGTGCGAAAATCAAGATTGTGCGAACTGAGTTTGTTTTGGTCAACGTTGACGAGCAAGACTTTTTCTTCCAAACCTTGCAAGGTGACATTTCCGACACCTTCTAAGCGTTGGACGCGCGGCAAGATCATTTGGTTATACACGTCTACCAAATCATTTTCGTTGTCGCCACCCCAGGTGAGGGAGTATTCAAGAATAGGAAAATCTTCAGAGTTCCAGCGGCGAATTTCAATTCGATCGACATCATCCGGCAGTAGGTTGCGCACTTGGTCTAAACGGTCGCGAACATGCACGGCAACCAAATCCATGTCGGCTTTCATGTCAAATTCGAGGCGAATGCGGGCACTGCTGCCGCTGGCAGTTGAACTGATGCCTTTGACGTCTGACAGGGTACCCATCATTTCTTCAATGGGCCGTGCAATGAGCCGTGCCACTTCTTCGGGAGATGAAGAGGGATAGTTGACACTGATATACATGGATGGAAATGTGATGCTGGGCATGTACTCTAATGGCAAACGGAAGAGCGAAATAACGCCCAAGACCATTATGCTGATGACCGTCATGATGGTGGTGATGGGTCTCTTGACCGCAAATTCAGACATTTTCATGTATGTGATCTCCCAAAAGGGTGTGGCACACGATGCCGGACTTCAATGTATAACATTGAAAAAGAATAAGTTAGTGGATTTCATCACACAATAAAAGAAAGTGTTTGCTTACTTAATTTGAAAATATATGCGGAAAGCGATTCTGTGTCAACGGGTTAGACAGAATTAGAAACCGAAA
The DNA here is from genome assembly GCA_047619225.1 of Candidatus Latescibacterota bacterium. Classification (GTDB taxonomy): domain Bacteria; phylum Latescibacterota; class UBA2968; order UBA2968; family UBA2968; genus JABIFK01. Next base: position 6,728 of record JBLHJX010000001.1, on the reverse strand, counting down.
TTGTGATGATTAGACGAAGCGTATACTGGCAAGGTTCCCAGGATGAGATGAATTGGGATATATATCGATTAGAGTATCGTTTCGGCAAAGGCCAAACTCTCGACGTCGAGTTTGCGATAGTCGGGGATTTCGTAACGATTGCCGTCGGCATCCCGCAACAAAACACGTCCGCCGCCAACAACACGTACATCCCTTCGGCTGCTGGGAATTTCAAACACGCGTGGGCCTCGGTCGGTATCTACTGTCCATTTGGGAATATGGAAGTTGGTTTCTATGGCATGGATTTTAATGATCTTAGGGAGGTAGTAGGTTTGGTTGAGGGCATCTTGTACCACATCTAAGCTGTCCTGATCGAGTTGGCGGATGTTTTCGATGATGCCGATCTCGTCTTTTTGATCGTCTTTTACGACGATGAATTCATCGGGTGCTTTGAGTGGGAAGGCCCGTTCTACGGTCACATTTTCGTAGATTTCGCCCGTTACTTCTAGGGCGAGGTCATGAAAGGCGTTGATATAAAAGTGGGCGTCTTGGGGTAAAATATTCAGTTCGTTTGTCAGTTGGCTCATAGGATTCAGGGATTAGGGGTTCGGGAGAATTTACAGCGCTCGGAGTTTGGACAGCTCGGTTTGCATGTGGCACAGTCGGGCATAGATGCCGTCCTGGGCAATAAGTTCGTCGTGTGAGCCAATTTCGGCAAGTTCACCATCTTCGATGATCAGCAAGCGATTGGCATGTTTGAGTGTGGATAAACGATGGGCAATCGCAAAGGTGGTGCGCCCTTGGATAAGGCGATGAAGCGCCTCCTGAATTTGTGCTTCGGTCTCTGTGTCCATGCTGGATGTGGCTTCATCGAGAATGAGGATGCGTGGATCGCGTAAGATGGCTCGGGCGATGGAAATGCGTTGGCGTTCGCCACCGGATAGACGCACGCCGCGTTCACCGACTGGGGTGTCGTACCCATCGGGTAGGCGAAGGATAAATTCGTGGGCATTGGCCGTTTTGGCGGCGGCCACGACCTCGGCCAAAGAAGCATCTGGGTTGCCATAGGCGATATTTTCGGCAATGGGGCCGTTGAAGAGGAAGGGGTCTTGGAGCACCACGCCGATTTGATTTCGCAATGAGTTGAGCGAGATATCTTGGAGGTCGTGCCCATCGATGAAGATTTGGCCCGACTCGATGTCGTAAAAGCGGCAAATGAGGTTGATGAGGGTGCTTTTTCCGGCACCAGAATGCCCAGCCAAGCCGATCATTTCTCCGGGTTCGATGGTGAAGCTGAGGTCTTTTAAGACGGGTTTGCCCTGTTCGTAAGAGAAGGCGACATCTTTAAACTCAACCTTGCCTTCGATTCGCGGCAACGTGATGGCATTGGGGGGGCTGACGACATCGGGTTGGGTGTCGAGCACTTCAAAAACGCGCTCGGCTGAGGTACTGGCCCGCTGGAATCGGTGGTTGAGCCTGCACAGGCTTTGAACGGGGCCATAATAGCGGAACATGTATTGGGTAAATGCGACAAAGCTGCCCAACGTTAATGTGCCTTCAAGAACAGATCCACCCCCCACAAACCAGATGATGAGCGTGCCAATGGAAGTGATAAAGGACATAATGGGGCTAAAAATGCTGCGAATGCCTGCCACGCGAACTTCGCCCTCGAACAAATCTTTGCTGATCACTTGAAATTTGCCCACTTCACGGTCTTCTTGCGCAAATGCTTTGACCACACGCACACCGGGTATTGTGTCGGCCAACAGCGCACTCAGACCCGCCCAGCGTCGCCACAGCCCACGATAGTTCCGGTGAAAGCGTTCGCTGAACTTGAGGGTTGCGTAAACAAGCAGTGGGGTTGGCAAGAGTGTGAGGGCCGCAAGTTTGGCATCCATATAAAAAAGAATGCAGCAGATGATAACAATGGTCAATATGTCTCGAATCGCTTCTTGAAGTCCGTCACTGATAAAATCTTGGAGACGCCCCACGTCTTGTGTAATGCTGGCCATAATGCGACCGGTTTCACGTTCGTTATAAAAACTTAGAGAGTGTTGGTGCAGGTGTTGGTAAACCTCGTTGCGCAGATCGTAGGTGACGTGTTGCCCGAGTTTGGAGAGGATGTAAGAGCGAATGGCACTGAGGCTGCTTTGTGACAAATTGATGAGAAACAGCAAGCCCACGAGGAGATAAAGTTGTGAGTAAGCATCTTCCTTTTTAAACAAAGGATCAGATAAAGATATGGGGCCAAGTACATTGTCAATCAGTTCACTCATCAACAAGGGTGGCAAGAGACCAATGAATGTGGCTGTTAGCAGCAAAAAGAGGCTGAGCGTGCCAAGTTTCCAGTGAGGGCGTGCATACATGAGTAAACGCGTCAGGAGTTTGCGTGTGTCTAAGCAGTTGGGACAAACATCATGTCGGGGGGGAATGACTGTGCCGCAGGTCTCGCATCGTATCCCAGAGGCAGAGCGCGCCAGTTTTCCGCGAAGCAATTTGTCGTTTTCGATGCCTGGTTGTGCTTCTTTGACCAATGTTTCTAAGGTTTTGGCAACGTCGCTAAATTTGGGGTTGAGACCTTTGGTAAACCGTGAGAGTGTGGCACCGCTGTTGGCTGTGCGGGCTTTGAGTTGCCCGCTTCCAACAAGGTCTTTCACTTCGATGCTGGTGATTTCAGATAGGGGCAATCGAACAATGTCTGGGGGACCGCCGCCATCGGGGCTATAAGCGATGAGTTGATGGTTGGTCGCCAATAACCAAGCTTCACCAAAAGCGCCATCGAGGCGAATGTCTGATGTGGTTGCAAAATGAATGGTTTCGCCAGGCTGGAGGATGTCTGAGAGTTTGGCGTGTATTTCGTCTGGGAGAGGTTCTTCTACAGTATCAGTGGGTTCTGCCACGTGTTAGACTCCAAATGGGACAATAGATAAAGAGAGTGTTTACTTACTTAAGATAGTCTACAAATGGGGATGTGCAAGTTTAAAAAATACTGGGCGCACATTGTGAGGAGCCTATAACGTAACTGCGAGGAGGGCATATTGTGTGAGCTACCTACTTGAAAACTTTAAGATGGGTTGCCACAGGGGAGGATGTGTTTCGCGATACCAACCTTTTAGTCGGGCCGGCAAGTCGGGGGGGAATTCGGGCATGGGTGGAAATTGCGCGCGTATTTCTTGTTCTTTAAGATCTATATTGATCGGCGCAAGATAATTGTAATTGGGAGAGAGGGTGATGCTGAGACGTTGGCGTTTGTGGTAATTTTCGATGTTTTCTTGTGACTTTTTGAGGTGGTCGAGGTAACGATAGATGATATTGCGCATCCTGGCATTGTATCGGGCGATGTCTAGTGTTAGATTTTGGGCCATCTCGCGGAGTTGTTTTAAATCGAGTTGGACATCGGCGGTTTTGGGTTCTGGGTAGTCTTCGGGCCAGGTTTCTATGTTGAGGCACGTTTGGCACGTTTGGCGATCTGGGAACACACACACGAGTGTTTCGATTTTTTTGAGCAGATCTGATCGCAACATGGGAATCTGTTGCTGGGCTTCTAAAAGAAGGTTCTGTGCTTTTTCTTGGAGGTTTTCGGCATCTTTGCGCTCTTGTAAATGAGGGGGCAAGACACTGTTGTCTTTGAGGATTTTGCCAGCGACTCTAAATTCTTCACTGGGTGCAAAATACCCACTGAGGTCTATGGGTTTGCCTCTTCCGGGTAGGTTGGCGATGGCTTCGTCTGATGCGGCTTCTTTGAGCATGTCATCAACAGATCGGAACTGGGGTTTGCCATCTGCTGTTCGAAGTCTTGGTTTTTTCATTGCCAGATTCCTCGATATCAATGGTTGGTTTGGGGTTGTCCCTTAAATGTGGTTTAACAATATGGACACGTCAAGTATATTAACTGTTGAGATTTGAGTTGAATTACCTTCATATTTAGCCCGGTTCATTCATGAAAAACCATATGAAAAAACAAGATAACACAAAAATGTATCGCGGTGTTTTAGACGTCGCCGATTTTGAGTTGGGTCACACATTGGGTTCTGGTCAGTGCTTTCGGTGGGGCCGCGATGTGGATGGGTGGTGGAAGGGGATTGCATATGGTGTGGCGATTCATTTGAAGCAAGATGAGAGCGGGTTACAATTTTGTGCCTCCTCTGAAAGTGTTTCTACCTACGCTGGCGAGATGGACTTGTCCGAATTTTTGCGTTGGTATTTGCGGCTGGATGAATATCCCCGTTTTCGGGTCTCTCTAGATGATAAATATTTGCGCCAAGCCCGGGATTTAATGAAGGGGTTGAGGTTTGTTCGTCAAGATCCTTTTGAATGCATAATTTCATACGTTCTTTCCGTGCAAGCGCATATGACACTGACCAAACGGCGCATCAATTTAATTGCCCGAACGGTTGGGCATCCTGTGGATTTTGATGGCAAACGTTATTGGGCTTTTCCAATACCGGATCGGGTGGCCACATTGGACGGGCAATTTTTTAGAAAACAACGTTTCGGGTGGCGATCTGAACGGGTTGCTGATTCAGCGGGGTTTGTTGCGCAGCAGTTTGGGTCTGGCGATGCCACTTTGGCACAATGGCGTGCGGTCAATGATGCCTTGCTTGAGCGATCTGGAAGTGGTGTGGGTTTGAAGGTGGCCAAGTGTATTGATCTTTTTTCTTTAGAACGATTGCATTCTGTACCTGTGGATACCTGGGTGCGAAAGTTTGCTGAGAGTTGGTACGGTGTGACGGGCAGTGACGCAAAGATTTGTAAATGGGGTGAAGATCGGTGGGGCAAGTGGGCGGGTTATTGTAATGAGTATTTGTTTTCTTATTATCGCGAATTACATGGAGGGACGCTTTATGACAAGGTACTGTCTTTTAATGCGTCTGATGAGCCTTCGGCAGAATTGCCTTTTGACATGGTTTAAAAAATAAAGTTGGACTCATTAACTGTAAAAGGGCGCGATCATAGGTGATCGCGCCCTTTTTTTAATTGCATGTGCTGCAAATGCTTACATGAGTCTCCTGTGATACTATGTTAAATCCATTTACGCATATTTTGGGTTGCCAAAACCATCGTTGACGACGTGTGATCGTGCGGGTATTTCGGATTTGTGTGGAATGACAAGATCCAATTCTGTGCTGTTTTCTATGATCGTACCATCCCCCACGCGCACACCCTCTCCCAGGCAAATACGCCCCGGAGCGCGGGCGCCCGACCGCACTGTGCCAATGACGACCGATGAGGCGATTTGACATTTTTTGCCCGTATCGACAAAGCCATATATATCGGTGCCGCTTCCTACAGTTGATTCGTCGCCAATGGTGACCGGGCCTAAGAGTGTGGCGTCGGTGCCAATTTTGACAAAGTCTCCAATCACGGGATGGCGTTGACGGGCTTTTTCGCTTAACCCACCCAGTGTGCATGGGTAAATGACACAGCCAGAGCCAATGATTCCAGTTTGGCCTGTTGTGAGACCGCGATGTGGGTGTTCGAGGAAGTTGGCGTCTCCAATTTGTGTTTCAGGGTGTAGGTCGGCTTGGTAGTAGCGACCGCCTAATTCTGCTATGGCACGTGGCAGGAGAGGCACGGGCTGGCACATGAGGTCATTTGTGGCACCAGATTGGGAAAGGGTATAGGCAATGTCGTGATAGAAAAGGACACGCCAACCCGGATAGGTGCTAACGACTAGCTGGAGCTGATATGCAAATGCGGAGTCTAAGTTGTGCTGACCCAAATAATCCTCATAGGCTTCAAAGGATCTCTCCTGAATGCACGCGTCAATGCGTGGTGCAAAATCGAGCGTTGAAAGGTTTTCTTGGTTCAGGTTAAAGCGGTGACGCAAATACGCATCCCAAACAGCTGGGTCTTTGAGTGATGCAAAGCGGTTCCATAGGGCACGACGCTTGAGGTCGGGTAATTGTAAGAGCAGTGCGAATGTGGCGTGGAGCGCGTAGGTTTCAATGTCGCCCGTGTCACTTTGGGCAGCTTGAAGTGACTGATAAATCATGGCATAAAGCTGGTCGGAGATTTCTTCGATGCTCTCTGTTAGGTCTGGCGTGGATGCTGTGCTTGAGGCATTGTGAGAACCGGGGGCGACACATTCTAAGAGGTTGCCCAATACGGTTTCGAGCAGGTCGCGATTGACAAACCCGCGGCCTGAGCGTTGGGAAAGAATATCGCGATTGATGGGGTCGATGCGCAAAGCAGACAGTTCTTCTGATGTGTAGATGGACTCTAAAAGTTCGACCACTTTTTTGATGAGTGGCCGTTTGCCTTGTTCGTGTATTTGGTCAAAAAGGGTGGCGCTCAATTGAAACCTCGGGGGAAGGCGATGGGTAATGGACAATGGACAATTAAAAACAGTTATGACAATAGGCTTTCTACGTGTGATTTTAGGCCGTCGTAAACCGGTGTGGATGGGGCCGATGCGCCGACGGCGTTGAGTTTGTCGAGGCTGTAGATGCGGTGGCAGCAAAAAGAGGCGTGCCCGGGTTGGGCTGCGAGATGTTCGGCAACAGGAATCTCATTTATCTGGGGGCGGTCGACGCCGAGAATGTCGGCGATGATGAAGTAGAATTCACGCGATTCGATAATTTCTGGGCCTGCTGCTTGGAATATTTCGCCATAAGTTTTGGTGTTGCCCAACATGCTGAGCATGAGGTTTGATAGGTCTTTGGCTAGTATGGGTTGTTGTAGGAAGTGGCCCCCCCCGATGAGTTCGAGTGGTTTGCCCGCACGCATGTGTTCGATGAGGTTGTCAT